>NZ_JBEXHY010000225.1:0-4558 GCF_040608295.1 Micromonospora sp. NPDC005197
GACGCCCCCCGGGCAGGCGCCCCGGCCGGTCGGCCGCCGCCAGCACGCCGACACCACCCCGGACGCGCCGACGGCGGGCACCCCGACCCGGGACGCGCTCCACACGGGCGGGCAGCACGATCGCGCGACCAACCCGCCGGCCCCCGCCTCCTGGCTGACCGACCCGACCGGCGAGTTCACCGCCGGGCGACAGTCGGCCCCGTCGAGCCGGGACGCGGACCCCATCGGCCCCGCCGACCCGACCCCTACCGTCCCGGCGTCCACCGCGGCGACGTCCACCGCTGCGGCCGGCGACACAGGGGCCGTCGGTACCGGGGCCGTCGGTCCGACGCCCGACGCGGGCGCCGACGACCCGACCGGCAGCACGACGACGACCACGGCCGGCGGGGACAGGCGGGACAGCGACCGCACGACGACCAGCGACCCGACGGCCCCAGGCACGACGACCCCGGTCACGACGGCCCCAGGCACGCCGGCCACGGTCACGCCGGTCACGGGCACGACGGCCCCGGGCACACCGGTCACGGGCACGACGGCCCCGGGCACGCCGAGCGCGGGCGACGCGGCCACGCCGAGCGCGAGCAGCGCGGGCGACGGCGCGGCCGACGCACCCGCACCCAAGCCGCGCCGTACGCGCAAGCCGAAGTCCACCCCCGCCGACGTCACTCCGGGCACGACCGCCGAGCACACGGCGGCAGCCGCCGGATCGACCGCTGGGCGCACCAGGCGGCCGGCCCGGTCCGGCAAGGCCACCGACCTGACCGGCGCCGACTCCGCCGGACCCGTCGACCAGGACACTCCCCTGCCCGGCCAGGACGCTCCCCTGCCCGACCGGCACACCGAGCCCGGCCAGGACACCGAGCCCGGCCAGGCGAATCAGACCGGCGGCAAGGATCCGCAGGAGCAGACCGTCCGGACCGGTGGAGAGAGCCGGCGCGACGGGGCCGCCAGCACCGAGCCGGCGGTCACCACCACCCCGGTTGGGGATCCCGCACCCGTCGAGGGGTCCGGGACGGGCCGCGCCGAACGATCCGCGGCCGAGAGCGACGGCGGCGCTTCGTTGTTCGGTGAGGCGACCGCCGACGGCCCGGGGACCGCCGGGTGGGCCCCGACGGCACCGGCCTGGCCGGTCACCTCGGCGTGGACCACCGGATCGGCGACGGGGGCGGCCGACCCCGAACCGTCCGGTTCGGATGCTCCCGTCCCGGCGGAGGAGTCGACCGACTGGACGCCCCGCTTCCGGCACCGGGCGCCGCTGCCGGACCTGAGCCGCGCCAGCACCTGGGACGCCTTCAACACCACTCGACGCGCCGCCGCGTCGGATCGGACCGCCAGCACGCCCGACCAGGGTGCCAGCACACCAGACCAGGGCAGCCCGACAGATCCGACCGCCAGCACGCCGAACCAGGACAGCCCGACCGCCGCCACGCTCGACGGGGGCTGGTCGAGAGGCCGCGCCGCCAGCACGACGGGCCAGGCCAACAGCACGACCGACCCGGCCAGCAGCATGACCGACCCGGCCAGCAACGCGACGGACCGGGCCATCGGCAGGCGCGGCCGGGTCGGCGAGGCTACCGGTGCGCCCGCCTCGGCGGGACCGGTCGTGCCGCCGTCGGCCGGTCCGGGCATACCTGAGCAGGGCCGCGCGTCCGGCACCGCCGACAGTGGCGGGCCGGACAGCGATGCTCGGCGGGCCACACCGGCGTCCACGGACGACCCGGAGCAGCCCTCCCGGCGGGGACGGCTCGGTGGCCTGTTCCGGCGCAACCGGGCCCGGGCCGACGAGGAGAAGCGGCCCGCGGCGGATGCGGCGGAGCCGCTGGCCACGCAGGACGAGGAGTTCGTCGACTGGGTCGCCGGGCTCGGCAAGCCGGTCGCGGACAACGAGCCGGAGCAGGAGAACGGTCGTCGCTCGCTGCGCTCCACCGGCCGTCACCACCGCGACTGACCCGCCTGACGTCCGTTCGGGACGCCGACCCCGTCTGATCGACTCGGGTTCCCTGAATCCGGGCTGTCCACCGCGCCGGGACACCCCGACTTCAGTGAACCCGAGTCGACCATGCCGGACCGGTCAGGCGAGCGGCAGATAGACCTTCCCGCCGCCGGAGACGAACTCCGCCGACTTGTCCTTCATGCCGCGGGCCGCGTACTCCTTGAGCTCTTGCGTGATCTTCATCGAGCAGAACTTCGGGCCGCACATCGAGCAGAAGTGCGCCGTCTTCGCCGGCTCGGCAGGCAGTGTCGCGTCGTGGTACGACCGCGCCGTCTCCGGGTCCAGCGAGAGGTTGAACTGGTCCTCCCAGCGGAACTCGAACCGCGCCTTGGACAGCGCGTCGTCCCACGCCTGCGCGCCCGGGTGCCCCTTGGCCAGGTCCGCCGCGTGGGCCGCGATCTTGTACGCGATCACGCCCGCCTTGACGTCGTCGCGGTCCGGCAGGCCGAGGTGCTCCTTCGGGGTCACGTAGCAGAGCATGGCGGTGCCGAACATGCCGATCATCGCGGCGCCGATGGCCGAGGTGATGTGGTCGTACGCGGGCGCGATGTCGGTGGTCAGCGGGCCGAGCGTGTAGAAGGGCGCCTCGTGGCACCACTCCTGCTGGAGATCCACGTTCTCCTTGATCTTGTGCATGGGCACGTGGCCGGGGCCCTCGATCATCACCTGCACGTCGTGCTCCCAGGCGACCGTCGTCAGCTCGCCGAGGGTGCGCAGCTCGGCGAACTGCGCCTCGTCGTTGGCGTCGGCGATCGAGCCGGGCCGCAGCCCGTCGCCGAGCGAGAACGTCACGTCGTAGCGCGCGAGGATCGCGCACAGCTCGGCGAAGTTGGTGTAGAGGAAGTTCTCCTCGTGGTGGGCCAGGCACCACGCCGCCATGATCGAGCCACCCCGGGAGACGATGCCGGTGACCCGGTCCACGGCCAGCGGCACGTACGGCAGCAGCACCCCGGCGTGCACCGTCATGTAGTCGACGCCCTGCTCGGCCTGCTCGATCACGGTTTCCCGGAAGACCTCCCAGCTCAGCTTGACCGGGTCGCCGCCGACCTTCTCCAGGGCCTGGTAGATCGGCACCGTGCCGATCGGCACCGGCGAGTTCCGCACGATCGCCTCACGGGTCTCGTGGATCCGCTTGCCGGTGGACAGGTCCATCACGGTGTCGGCGCCCCAGCGGGTGGCCCAGGTCAGCTTCTCCACCTCCTCGGCGACCGACGAGCTGACCGCCGACGTGCCGATGTTGGCGTTCACCTTGACCAGGAACGCCTTGCCGATGATCGCCGGCTCGCACTCCGGGTGGTTGACGTTGAGCGGCAGCACCGCCCGGCCGGCGGCGATCTCGGCCCGCACGAGTTCCGGGTCGACGTTCTCCCGGATCGCCACGAACTCCATCTCCGGCGTCACCACGCCGGCCCGCGCGTACGCGAGCTGCGTCGGACGTCGTCCGTCCACACCGGCGAGCGGCGTACCGGCGCCTCGTACCGGCGCCACGTCACCCCGCTCGGCGATCCACGGGCCCCGCAACGCGGGCAACCCCACCGACGGGTCCGATCCCGGGCCGGACGTGTCGTAGAGCCGCACCGGCGGATGGTCGCCGGTCAGCGCCACCTCGGCGAACGGCACCCGCACATCCGGCCGTGACCCCTCGACGTACACCTTGCCTCGTGCCTGCATGACAACCTCCCTGGTGATCAGGCGGACCAGCCGAAGTGATCCAGCGGCCCGCGCCCCGCGCCCAGCTCCCAGCCCCGCGCGCCGGTCAGCGCGCGGAGCACGTACTCCTTGGCGGCCCCCACCGCCGCCGGCACCGGATCGCCCAGCGCGAGCCGCACGGCGATCGCCGCCGAGAACGAGCACCCGGTGCCGTGGGTGTGCCGGGTGTCCACCCGTGGCCCGCGCAGCAGGGTCGTGACGCCGCCCCCGTGCAGCACGTCGACCGCTTCGTCTCCACCCAGGTCACCGCCGGTGACCACCACGTGCTCCGGGCCGCCAGCGGCGAGGGCCTCCGCGGCGACGACCATCCCGGCCAGGTCGTCCACCGCGCGTCCGGTGATGGCCGCGGCCTCCGCGCAGTTCGGCGTCGCCACCCGGGCGTACGGAAGCAGCCGCTCCACCGCACCCACCACGCCGAGCCGGTGGCCGCTCGTGGCGACCAGCACCGGATCGACGACGAGTTGGGGCAGCCGGCCGTCCTGGGCAGCCTGGGCCACCGCGTCGGCGACTGCGGGTGTGCCGAGCATTCCCGTCTTGACCGCGCCGACGGTGAAGTCGGCGAGGACGCTGTCCAGCTGCTCGGTGACCGTGCGCGGCGGCAGCGGCAGGACGGCGTCGACACCGCGGGTGTTCTGCGCGGTGACCGCCGTGAGGACGCTGGTGCCGTACGCCCCGAGCGCCGCGAAGACCTTGAGGTCGGCCTGGATGCCGGCGCCGCCGCCGGAGTCGGAGCCGGCGATGGTGAGGATGGTTTGTGGGGTCACTGGCTTTCCTCTGTGGTTGCGCTTTGGGGCTGCGGCCGACCGTGCCCACTCCGGGCGGTCAGGCTTGATCCCTGCGTGGGCCCGGTCGACG
>NZ_JBEXHY010000226.1:0-4471 GCF_040608295.1 Micromonospora sp. NPDC005197
ACAACCACACAGACCTACAGCTTCCACGCCGAAATCACACTCTTCGAGAAAGGACTTGCCTCCCGCTCACGGCGCTAAACGCAACGGCGTTGTCCAGGAAGTAGTGGCATCCCGACCGCTCAGAGGCCCCTACATCCACGATCGAGCGCGATCTTGCCGCAAGGCCACTACAGCGCGGGGTGCCGGGCACGAGCGCGACGCGCGGGCGCGGGCGCGAGGCGCGGGCGGCCAGCGTTGAGCGGGGGCGGGTATGGCGAGGGCCCCGCCCCCGGCGATCGGAAAGATCGCGGGGACGGGGCCCCTCGTCGTTCAGCGGGTCACTTACCGCCGGCGAGCTTCTCCCGCAGAGCGGCGAGCGCCTCGTCGGTGGCCAGGGTGCCGGCCGGCTCCTCGGCCTGCCGGCTCGGGGCCGGGCTGGACGAGGAGGTGGTGCCGCCACCGGCGGCCGGAACGGCCGGAGTCGGGTTGGCAGCGGCCTCGGCGTCGGCGGCGCGAGAGGTCTGCACCTGCTTGGTGTGGGCCTCCCAACGCTGACGGGCCTCGGCGTACTGGTTCTCCCAGGTCTCGCGCTGCTTGTCGTACCCCTCGAGCCACTCGCCCGTCTCCGGGTCGAAGCCCTCCGGGTAGATGTAGTTGCCCTCGGCGTCGTACGTCGCGGCCATGCCGTAGAGGGTCGGGTCGAAGTGCTCCTCGCCCTCGACGAAGCCCTCGTTGGCCTGCTTGAGCGACAGCGAGATCCGGCGGCGCTCCAGGTCGATGTCGATGACCTTGACCATGACCTCGGAACCGACCTGGACGACCTGCTCCGGGATCTCCACGTGGCGCTCGGCCAGCTCGGAGATGTGGACCAGGCCCTCGATGCCGTCGTCCACCCGGACGAACGCACCGAACGGCACCAGCTTGGTGACCTTACCCGGCACGATCTGCTGGATCGCGTGGGTGCGGGCGAACTGCCGCCACGGGTCCTCCTGCGTCGCCTTCAGCGACAGCGAGACGCGCTCGCGGTCCAGGTCGACGTCCAGAACCTCGACCTCGACCTCCTGGCCGACCTCGACGACCTCGGACGGGTGGTCGATGTGCTTCCAGGACAGCTCGGAGACGTGCACCAGACCGTCGACGCCGCCGAGGTCCACGAAGGCGCCGAAGTTGACGATCGAGGACACGACGCCCTTGCGGACCTGGCCCTTCTGCAGCTTGTTGAGGAACTCGGTGCGCACCTCGGACTGCGTCTGCTCCAGCCAGGCCCGGCGGGACAGGACCACGTTGTTGCGGTTCTTGTCCAGCTCGATGATCTTGGCCTCGAGCTCACGCCCGACGTACGGCTGCAGGTCGCGCACGCGCCGCATCTCGACCAGGGACGCGGGCAGGAAGCCGCGCAGCCCGATGTCCAGGATGAGGCCACCCTTGACTACCTCGATGACCGAGCCGCGGACGACACCGTCCTCGTCCTTGATCTTCTCGATCGTGCCCCAGGCCCGCTCGTACTGCGCCCGCTTCTTGGAGAGGATCAGACGACCCTCCTTGTCCTCCTTCTGGAGGACCAGGGCCTCGATGTGGTCACCAACCGTCACAACCTCGGCGGGGTCCACGTCGTGCTTGATCGACAACTCCCGAGAGGGGATGACACCCTCGGTCTTGTAGCCGATGTCGAGCAGGACCTCGTCCCGATCGACCTTGACGACGGTGCCTTCGACAATGTCGCCGTCGTTGAAGTACTTGATGGTCTCGTCGATCGCGGCGAGGAATGCCTCCTCGGAACCGAGATCGTCGTGGGTGACCCGGGTGGCGCTCGAGGGGGCCTCGATGCTGCTCGTCATGTGGGCGGTTGCTCCGGTCGGATGGGTTGTCACAGCAGGCTGGTGTCGCGGTGACCTGTTCGCGCCAGCGGATCCGTCGCCGGGCACACCGAACGATCACCTAGTGGGATCATGATGTGCTCCGTCGACCGCGCACCTGCTCCCTGCCGAGACACACGATCCGCGAGCGCATCGTCTAGCCTACCGTGCGCATTACCACAGCGTGCAAGCCCTCCCGACTCGTCGCCGCACCATGACCTGCGAAAGCCGAACAATCGCCCGGAAACGACCCCTCCTGTCCCGTACGTCACAGCGGCCCCAGGCGCCCCGCTGGGCGGGCCGGCCGGACGGGCCGCGCGCCACGCCTCATCGACGTGGTTTCCGGAAAATCAGCGCTTCCCACCGGCCCGGGCACCACGACTTCGCGGAAACCGAGTCGATCAGGCCGCGCCGCCGCCCCCATCGGGTTGACCGGGGCCTAGCGTGGGCGCGTGGATGACGACAGCCGGGTGACCCGGCGCCGGGTGGGTGACGCCGAGGCCCGGCGGGCCAACCGCGGCTGGTGGGACACCGACGCCGACGACTACCAGGCCGAGCACGGGGGGTTCCTCGGCGACGTGGACTTCGTCTGGTGTCCGGAGGGGCTGCGCGAGGCCGACGCCCGCCTGCTCGGCGACGTGTCGGGGCGGCGGGTGCTGGAGGTGGGTTGCGGCGCCGCGGCCGCCGCCCGCTGGCTCGCCACCCAGGGCGCGCGTCCGATCGCCTTCGACCTGTCCGCCGGCATGTTGCGGCACGCCGCGCAGGCCGCCGACCGCACCGGGGTACGCGTACCGCTGGTGCAGGCCGACGCGCTCGCCCTGCCGTTCACCGACCGCTCGTTCGACCTGGCCTGCACGGCGTTCGGCGCGATCCCCTTCGTGGACGACTCGGCGACCCTGCTCGCCGAGGTGCACCGGGTGCTGCGCCCGGGCGGCCGGTGGGTGTTCTCCGTGACCCACCCGATGCGCTGGATCTTCCTCGACGATCCCGGCGAGGGCGGTCTGACGGCCGTGCACTCGTACTTCGACCGCTCCCCCTACGTCGAGCAGGACGAGACCGGCGTCGCCACCTACGTCGAGCAGCACCGCACCCTCGGCGACCGGATCCGCGAGCTGGTCGGCGCCGGGTTCCGGCTGCTGGACCTGGTCGAGCCGGAGTGGCCGGAGGGACACGAGGGGATCTGGGGGCAGTGGAGCCCGCTGCGCGGACGGCTCTTCCCCGGCACCGCCATCTTCGTCACCGAGAAGCCGCTCGATTGACCGCGTCGCACCCGTGGTCCGACCTGCATACCATCGATCGCCGGTAGGCTCGGCTGCATGAGCGCCGAGCCCATCCCGACATCACCTGGCCCCTGGTGTCCGGATCCGATGCGGCAGCAGCGTGCCGACTACACGCTGGAGGACCTGCTCGCCCTGCCGGACGACGCCCCCCGCGTCGAACTCGTCGACGGAGTTATCCAGGTGACCCCCTCCCCCACCCTGGGCCACCAGAACATCTCCAGCCTGTTGTGGCTCTGGCTGCACAGCCACGCACCGCAGCACCTCGGCGCCGCCCAAGCCATCGGTGTCAAGCTCAGCCACAACACGAGCCGACAGCCCGACGTGCTGTTGCACCGTGCCGGCGTGGCGTCCGTCCATTCCATCCTGCAACCGAAGGATGTGGTGCTCGCCGTCGAGGTCGTTTCGCCGGGCACGCGGCGGATCGACCGGTTCGCCAAGCCCGGGGAGTACGCCGCCGCCGGCATCGCGTTCTACTGGCGGATCGAGCAGGACCCGGTGCACGTGTACGCGTACCGGATCGGCGACCGGGTCGGGCCGGGCGGTGAGCGGCAGTACGAGCTGGTCGCCGACGGGCCTGACGTGATCGAGCTGACTGAGCCGTTCGACATCAAGCTGCCCATCGCCGAGATCACCCCGTAGCCGTTTCACCCCGACCGGGTCGGGTAGCCGAGGCGCATGGCCGAGCAGAGGTTCCACACGGGCGACCACGTCTCCTGGTCGGCCCACGGAAGCCGCGCGTACGGCGTGGTGCAGGAGGAGATCACCGACCGGATTCGGATCCGGGGGCGGGCCGTGAACGCGGCTCCCGACGACCCGCAGTACCGGGTCCGCAGTGACGGTACGGGCCGCGACGTGGCCCACCGACCGGAGGCGTTGCGCCATGAGCAGAGGTGACGACGGCCGGGACACCTACCGGGAGTTCACCGAGGCGGTGAACATGAAGCCCCGTGAGTTGTCGACCTGGCTGGAGACCGACGAGTCGAAGCAGGTCGGCTGGCACAAGGGTGGCCGCTCCGGCGGTGGCGAGTCCGTCGGCCACGACTCGGGTCGGAAGATCGTCGACTTGCTGCGTCGAAAGCGCGCCGACCTGTCCGAGGGCGACTACAAGCACATGCGCAAGGTGGTCGGCTACGTCCGCCGGCACATGGCCCAGCGCCCCTCTGGCGACGTCCGCGACACCAAGTGGCGCTGGTCCCTCATGAACTGGGGCCACGACCCCATGAAGTAACCCAGCGACCAAGGATCACTTTCAAGATCACATTAAGGGCGAGGCCGGCGACCCCGACCAGGGCGACCCGGTCGGGGTTCCGGGGCAGCCCGACCCGCGCAGGGATCAAGCCTGACCGCCCGGAGCGG
>NZ_JBEXHY010000227.1:0-4454 GCF_040608295.1 Micromonospora sp. NPDC005197
GGCCCGCCGGGAGGCGCAACGCCGCCTGGCGGCCCAGCGCGAGGGGGTACGCCGAGCAGCCATGGGCCTCGACCGGCCCGGCGACCTGCCGGCGGCCGTCAACGGGGGCTCGGTCTCGTACCGTCGCTCCGGAGGACTGCGCGGCCGCCCCTACGAGGCCGGCCGCGGCGCCTGACCCCGCGCTGCCTCGACCTCGCGGTGCCCGGCGTCGCGCTGCCCTGTGTCGCGGCGCCTGGCCTCGCGGCGCCTGGCCTCGCGGCGCCCGGTCTCGCGACGCCCGGCGTCGCGCTGCCCGGTGTCGCGGCGCTTGATCGACTCCGGTTCGCCGAGGTGGGGGTATCGCCGCGAGATGATGCCGCCACATCGGCGACGTCGAGTCGATCAAGGGTGTGCGGGGGCTTGATCGACTCGACTTCCTGGAAGGCGGGGTGTCGAGGCGTCCCGGATGCCCCGGTTTCCTGGAAGTCGAGTCGATCTCCGTGCTGGTGACAGCGCCGCACCGGGGGCGGATTCGCGGTGGAGGTCGGCGACCTGTTAGCCTTGCTGCCGGCCCGCCCGGTGTAAGCCGGGTGGGACCGAAGCCGGTTCGCCGGTGGGGGGCTGTGGCGCAGACTGGTAGCGCACCTCGTTCGCATCGAGGGGGTCAGGGGTTCAAATCCCCTCAGCTCCACCCCAGGTCAAAGGCCGTTTCCGCGAGTCGGAGACGGCCTTTTTCGATCATGAAGGCAAGCGCGGCGGCGCGGACGTGCACGGTCAACTGAAGCGCTCGGTGGTCACGAGCACCGGGCGAGCACGGCCGGATCGGTGCGCAGACCGCGACTCAGCGAGGCGGAACTCCACCAACCGGCGCTCGGCGTCCAGCCCGCGCTGTGCAGACCCGTCGTGGTGAAGTCGTCGTGCCGGGTGAACTCCTCGACGAGGATGCCCTCCACCTCATGATCGCCCTGCGCGGACCGGACCAGGTGGTAATCCAGCGAAGGCCCGGCGTGCGGCCGATCGGTGCTCACCGGCCCCATCCTCCGGCCACGCCGCACACCGGGCAACAGTGATCCGTCCATACCAGACGGTTAGCCCGCAGACGTCGATCATGTCGTCCATCCGACCTGCCGCAACCGAGAGGCATGTTCAGGGGTGCTTCTGGCATCAGTTGACGCCCGGGAGTATCCGGGCCGCCCGCACGGGGAGAAGAGAATGACGCACACCGCTCGACACCGGATGCTCGCCGGCACCGCCGCCGGCCTGCTGGCCGCCTCTCTCGGCGTCGCCGTGGCCTCGACGGCGACCGCCGCGCCCAGGACCGGGGCCACCAGCGCCTGCACGATCAGCACCTTGCCCTATCCGACGGACACCTACCGCGCCGACGCGAGCGTCATCGACCCGTCGGGCCGCTTCGTCGCCGGCACCGCCCTGCGGATCCGGGAGGACGGCAACCAGTACCTGCTGCTGACCTGGGACGGGCAGCAGCTCACCGAGACCGAGGCGCCGGGCAACGGGATCGACCCGGTCGACGTCAACGAGAGCGGCATCGTGATCGGCAACGGCTGGGCGGAGAACGGCATCGGCCGACCGTGGACGTACCGCGCCGGCAAGCTCGAGCAGTTGCCGGTGCTGCCGTCCACCGGCATCTTCGTCTCGGCCATCAACAAGGCCGGCGACATCGTCGGCTACGGCTCGGACATCGTGCCCGGCGAGTTCGTCGCCCTGCGCTGGCCGGCAGCCCGCCCGGGCACGGTCGAGGTGCTCGACGCCCCGGTCAACGCCCAGCCGGTGGGGATCTCGCCGAACGGGACGATCGTCGGTTACGCGGGCCCGTTCGGTGACTGGACCAGCTGGGTCCGCCGGCCGAACGGCAAGATCAAGCCGCTCGCGGTTACGGGTGGTGGGTCGACCTCGCTCAACGCCGCCGCGGGCCACTGGGCCGTCGGCCAGGCCTGGCTGGGTGGCACCAGCCCGGCCAAGGTGCGGTGGGACGTGCGCGACGGCTCGTACACGTTCCTCGACCAGGAGATGGGACTGGACGACGTCAACGCCAAGGGCGTCGTGGTGGGTGGCGACCGGGTCGCGCGCGGGTCCACCTCGCGGGTCCTGCCGGGCAGCGGCGAGCGGATCAACATCGGCGCTCGGGCCATCTCCGACACCGGCACCATCGTCGGCTTCCGCAACGCCGACCGGGTGACGCCGGTGCGCTGGACGGGCTGCTGACCGCACACCAAACGGGGGCGTGGGGCCGGTCCGATCACCGGGCCGGCCCCACGGCACGTCACGGCCTCCAGGAGCCGGCGGTCGCGAACTTGTGCTGGTACTCCAGCACTCCCGAGGTGTCCTGCACGTCGAACACCACGCTGCCGGTGCGCTTGGTGCCCGCGGTCAGGTCGTTGGCGGCCGGCATCGGTTTGCCGCAGCCGGAGAAGGCGCCGGCGATCGCGTTGGTCTCCGTCCCGTCGGCGGCGACCCACTGGAAGTACAGCGGGTTCGCCGAGCCGGTGCCCTTGGTGACCGCCACAGTCACGTCGGCGATCACGTACATGCCCTCGTCGGGCTTGAGGCCGTACGACGTGCAGGGCTTGGTGGCGGTGCTGAACTTCGTCACGGTGATCTCGACGGTGCCGCCGTTGTCGTCGATGACCAGGGTGTCCCCGGCGGACATGTTCCGGGTGTCGCTGTCGGCGGACGCCCGGGGCGACGGCGCGGTGCTGGACGGCGGCTGCCCGACACCACGGGTGACTGCCGGGGTGGGCAGCGCGTCGGTCACCTCGTTCGCGGCGCGGTTCGCGCCGATGACCACCGCCACGATGCCGCCCGCGCAGCACAGCAGGGTGAGCACGGCCGCGGTCACCGCGATGGCCACCACTGTCTTCTTGGAGTTCTTCGTCTGCACGGGCGGCGGCGGCATGAGCGGGTAGCCCGGCCCACCGGGCGGCGGGTAGGCGCCCGCACCGGGCTGGGGGTAAGCGCCGCCGGCCTGCGGGTACGCGCCGCCCGAGAACGGCGGCTGCGGCGGGTTCGCCGCTGCCGACCACGGGCTGGGCGGCACCGGCGCCTGCGGGACCGTCGGGTCGGCGGCGGACTGCTGCGGCTGCGGTGTCGCCGCGAACGGTTGCGTCGGCGGCTCCGGGTTCGGCTGCTGAGGGTCCTGCGGCCCGGCGGGGGGCTGGGGGTGGGTCACCGTACTCCTTGACGCCTCGTACGTGCGGTTCGGGAACCCGCCGACGCTACCGTGCGTCGCCGACCCGCCGGTCGCCGCGCCGGCTCGTGTCCCACCGTCCGCGAGTCGTCGACGCACCGGCCAGAATGGACGGTGCAGGGGTCAGCGCAGCGTGAGGACGGCGGCGGTGCGGACCAGGCCGTCGGCGACCACGAACCGGCCGGTGATCGTGCCCGGAGGATCGGCGACCTGCGCCGCGTCCACCCGCGCCGGTGCGATCCGGGCGGTGAACGTACCGGAGTCCGGGTCCAGCGTGAGGTGGGCGTCGTGGAAGTCCAGCCAGCTTCCGACGACGGGGTGCCAGACCTTGTAGACGGTCTCCTTGGCGCTGAACAGCACGACGGGCCAGGAGATGTCGGAGGGTAGCCGCGCGAGGGTCTCCTCCTCCTCGGGCAGCAGCACGAGTCGGCGTACCCCCGCATTGATCTCGCGGTGCCGTTCGGCGTCCATGCCGACCGATCGCAGGTCGGTGGCGCGCGCCGCGGCGGCGGCGCAGTAGCCGGTGGTGTGGGTGATGGTGCCGACCACCCCGGCGGGCCAGATCGGCGCACGGTCGGCGGCGGCCGGCACGGCCGCCACCGGCAGGCCGAGGTCGGCCATCGCCCGGCGGGCGCACACCCGGCCGGCGGTGAAGTCCCGTCGACGGGTCTGCACCGCCCGTTCGCCGAGGCACGCCTGTTCGGCGGTGAGGAGTTCCCCGGTCCAGTCGTCGGGTGCGGCGACCGCCACGGCGACCGTCGGCGGCAGGAGGTCACGCACGGCCGCCACCTACCGTCCGGTAGCGAAGGGGCATCCGCTCGACCGTCAGATTTCCGACTCCCACGACGGGAGAAGGTACCGCAAAGATGTAACACCGGAGGGACGCGTCGCGCCCTCCAGGATGGCTCCGGGGGGACCACCATCAACACCTGGCCAGTCCCGCGAACATCTTGAGAGGACCTGCGATGAGCGATGGCACCGAACCGCCGGGGGATCGGGCCGACGACCACGCACCGACGACCCCGGGCTGGAGCTGCGGCTCCTGCGGCGACGAGTGGCCGTGCGCGACGAAGCGCAGCCGGCTGCTCGCGGAGTACGGGGATGACCGGGCGATGCTCAGCGTCTACCTGGGCTCGTGTCTCGCCGCCGCCGCCGAGGATCTGCGCGCGGCCCCGGTGATGTCGCTGCAGGACCGGTTCATCGGCTGGCTGCCCCGCGGCGCGCGACGCCGCTGAGCCCGCCGGTGGCCCCGCCCACGCCGGGCGGGGGC
>NZ_JBEXHY010000228.1:0-4385 GCF_040608295.1 Micromonospora sp. NPDC005197
ACCCGTGGGGCCGGAGCGGCCGGATCGCGCGCCACGGTGACCGGCCTGGTCCGGCCCGGTCGACCGGCAGCTACGCTGCACCATCGCTCGCACTCCAGGAGGTTGCGCTGAGACTCGAACTGCGCGGCATCACCAAGCGGTTCGGTGATCTGGTCGCCAACGATCACATCGACCTGACGGTGGAGCCTGGAGAGATTCACGCCCTGCTCGGCGAGAACGGCGCGGGCAAGTCGACCCTGATGAACGTGCTCTACGGGCTCTACCAGCCCGACGAGGGCGAGATCCTGGTCGACGGCACGCCGCTGAAGCTGAAGGGCCCGTCCGATGCCATCGCGGCCGGGATCGGCATGGTGCACCAGCACTTCATGCTGGTGCCGGTCTTCACCGTGGCCGAGAACATCATGCTCGGCGCCGAGCAGGTCCGGGGCGGCATCGCCGGTTTCCTGGACCGGCGGCGGGCCCGGCGCGAGGTCACCGAGGTGTCCGAGCGCTACAACCTGCGGGTCGACCCGAATGCGGTGATCGAGGATCTGCCGGTCGGCATCCAGCAGCGTGTGGAGATCGTCAAGGCGCTCACCCGCGACGTCGACCTGCTCATCCTGGACGAGCCGACCGCGGTGCTCACCCCGCAGGAGACCGAGGACCTGCTGACGGTCATGCGGTCGCTGAAGGCGGCCGGCAAGTCGATCGTCTTCATCACCCACAAGCTGGGCGAGGTCAAGGCCATCGCCGACCGGATCACGGTGATCCGGCGCGGAAAGACCGTCGGCACGGCCTCGCCAGAGACCAGCCGGGACGAGCTCGCCGCACTGATGGTCGGCCGCAGCGTGCGGCTGACCGTCGACAAGTCGCCGGCCGCACCGGGCGAGCCGGTGCTGGAGGTGGCCGGGCTGGTCGTCGACGACGACCGGCAGGTCCGGGCGGTCGACGGCGTGGACCTGACCGTCCGCGCGGGCGAGGTGCTCGGCGTGGCGGGCGTGCAGGGCAACGGCCAGACGGAGCTGATCGAGGCGATCATGGGCCTGCGCCCGGTGCTCGCCGGCACGGTCAGCCTGGGCGGCGACCGGATCGACGGCTGGACGACCAAGAAGGTGCTCCGCGCCGGCGTCGGTTACGTGCCCGAGGACCGCAGCGTGGACGGCCTGGTCAAGGAGTTCAGCGTCGCCGAGAACCTGGTGCTGGACATCTACGACCGGCCGCCGTTCGGTGCCGGGCTCGCCCTCAAGCCGGACGCCATCGCGTCGTCGGCGCGGGAGCGGATCGAGCAGTTCGACGTCCGTACCTCGTCGGCGGACGCGGCGGTGGGCACCCTGTCCGGCGGCAACCAGCAGAAGGTGATCGTGGCGCGGGAGCTGTCCCGGCCGCTGAAGCTCTTCATCGCCGCCCAACCGACCCGTGGCGTGGACGTCGGGTCGATCGAGTTCATCCACAGCCAGATCATCCACGAGCGGGACGTCGGCACCGCCGTCATGGTGGTGTCCAGCGAGCTTGACGAAGTGGTCGGGCTGGCCGACCGGATCGCGGTGATGTACCGCGGACGGATCATCGGCATCGTCGGCCCGGACACCCCGCGTGAGGAGATCGGTCTGTTGATGGCCGGCATCCACCCGGACGCGGCCGGCACGGCCGACGGGGGTCCGGCGCGCGCCGACGGCCCCGCGAGCGAGGACGAGGCATGACCACCAACCCCAATCCGCAGTCGGGCTCTCCGGACAAGGAGCCGGCGAGCGAGGCGCAGGCGGCACAGAACGCGCTCGGCAACACCGAGCGGGCCGGCACGACCTCCACGCCGAAGGCCCCCGAGCCGCAGCCGAAGCCGTCCCTGGGCCGGCTCTTCCTGGACAACCTCTGGGCGGCCAACACCTTCACGGTGACCCTGCTGTCGCTGGTGCTGGCGATCGTCGTCGGCGCGGTGTTGATGATCGTGTCTGACCCGGACGTGCTGCACACCTACACCTACATCACCGCCCGTCCGGCCGACGCGCTCAACTCGAGTTGGACGCTGGTGAGCGAGGCGTACGCCAATCTGTTCAAGGGCTCGATCTTCGACCCCGAGGCGTTCTCCGGCTGGGTGAACGGCAGCAACGGCTGGCAGGCCGTGCTCGCGCCGATCTCCGAGACGCTGACGTACGCCGCGCCGCTGGTCTTCACCGGCCTGGCGGTGGCGCTGGCCTTCCGTGGCGGCCTGTTCAACATCGGCGCGCAGGGTCAGGCCACCATCGGCGTGATCCTGGCCGCGCTGGCCGGCTTCCTGCTGCCGCTGCCGCCCGGCCTGCACCTGCTGGTGGCGGTGCTGGCCGGCGCGCTGGGCGGGGCGATCTGGGGCTTCATCCCGGGCATCCTCAAGGCCCGCGCCGGGGCGCACGAGGTGATCAACACGATCATGCTCAACTACGTCGCCACGTACTTCCTGACCTGGCTCATCGTGCAGAACGGCGTGCAGGACCCGACCCGGACCGACGCGATCAGCAAGGCGGTGGACACCTCCGCCCAGCTGCCGCGCCTGCTCGGTGACAACCTGCGGGTGCACGCCGGCATCCTGCTCGCCGTGCTGGCCACCTGGGCGGTCGCCTGGTTGCTCAACCGGTCGACGCTCGGCTTCGAGCTGCGCGCGGTCGGCGCCAACCCGGACGCCGCGCGGACGGCCGGCATCAGCGTCACCCGGACGTACATCCTGATCATGGTCTTCTCCGGGGTCCTGGCCGGTCTCGGCGGCTCGAACATGGTGCTCGGTTCGACCGCCAGCGCGCTGACGCCGCTGGTGGTGGCGCAGATCGGCTTCGACGGCATCCTGGTGGCGCTGCTCGGCCGGGTGAAGCCGTGGGGGGTGTTGCTCGCCGCGCTGCTGTTCGGTGCGCTCCAGGCCGGCGGCAACCGGATGCAGTCGTACTCCGGCATCTCGCTGGAGCTGGTGACCGTGCTCCAGGCACTGATCGTCATCTTCATCGCCGCACCCGCCCTGGTAAAGGCGATCTTCCAGCTCCGGGCCGCACGGGCCGCCCGGTTGCAGACGAGCCTGGCGAAGGGCTGGTAACGCATGTCCACCATGGCTGTCCCCGACGTCGCGGTCGGCGTCGACGAGGGTTTCTGGACCCGTACCCGCAAGGTCGGCCTCACGCTGACGGCGCTCGGTCTGCTGGCGGCGGTGCTGTTCGGGGCGCTCGCCACCGACCAGGAGGCCCGGTTCACGTTGAGCGACGACGCGGCCGGTGCCGCGCTGGAGATCAACGGCACGATCGGCGCGATCCTGTTCGGGATCATCGCGATCGCCGCCGGCGCGGCCCTGCTCGCCGGCGTGCCGAAGCGCTGGTTCCTGCCGGTGCTCGGCGTCGGGCTGGTCGCCTTCGTGCTCTCCTTCCTCTGCTGGCAGGTCTCCGCCGCGCCCGCCGGGCAGAACTTCATGCCGCTGGTCAACATCATCCGGGGCACGTTCATCCTGGCCCTGCCGCTGATCTTCGGTGCGCTCGCCGGCGTGCTCTGCGAACGGTCCGGCGTGGTCAACGTGGCCATCGAGGGGCAGTTGCTGATGGGCGCGTTCAGCGGCGCGCTGTTCGGCAGCATCTCCGGCAGCGTCTGGGTGGGTCTGGTCGCCGCGGCCATCGGTGGCGCGTTCATCTCGCTGCTGCTGGCCGTCTTCGCCATCCGCTACCTGGTGGACCAGGTCGTCATGGGTATCGTGCTGAACCTGCTGGCGGTCGGCGTCACCGGCTTCCTCTACGAGCGGCTGATGCAGACCGACGCGGAGAAGTACAACAGCGCGCCGCGCTTCAGCAACTGGGAGATCCCCCTGCTCAAGGACATCCCGGTGCTCGGGCCGGCGCTGTTCCGCGGCAACATCTTCCTCTATCTCGGCCTGCTGCTGGTGCTGGTGATCCACATCGGGCTCTTCCGCACCCGCTGGGGGCTGCGGACCCGGTCGGTCGGCGAACACCCGATCGCCGCCGACACGCTCGGGGTCAAGGTGCTGCGGGTGCGCTACCGCAACGTGCTGCTGGCCGGCGTGGTCGCCGGTATCGGTGGCGCGTCGTACACGCTGGCGCTCTACTCGTTCACCAAGAACATGATCGGCGGCAAGGGCTTCATCGCGCTGGCCGCGCTGATCTTCGGTCGGTGGAACCCGACCGGGGCGCTGCTCGCCGCGCTCTTCTTCGGCTTCGCCGACCAGCTCGCCACCTACCTCGGTGCCATCAACAGTGTGATCCCGAGCCAGTTCCTGGCCATGCTGCCCTACCTGGCGACGATCCTGGCGGTCGCCGGCCTGGTCGGCCGGGTCCGGGCACCCGCCGCCGACGGCAAGCCGTACATCAAGGGCTGACCCCCACCCACCCCTCTGGTGATCAAGAGGTTTGCGTCAGGATCGACGACTTTCCTGACGCAAACCTCTT
>NZ_JBEXHY010000229.1:0-4307 GCF_040608295.1 Micromonospora sp. NPDC005197
TCATCGTCACAAGGCACCTCCCGCACCCTGCCGTGCTCATCCCGGTCCTCGCCACGCTCATCCCGGTCCTTGCCACGCTCATCCCGGTCCTTGCCACGCTCATCCCGGTCCTTGCCACGCTCATCCCGGTCCTTACCGTCGTCCTGGCCTTCGGCTTGGCCGGCATCGCTGACGTTCTGCTTCGGCGCCGCCTGCGAGTCGCTGGCCCGCTGTGCGTCGTCGGGCTTGTGGTCACGGGCAGCCAGCCCGCCCAGTGCCGCCAGACCGACGACGCCGGTCAGGCCGGCCACGCCGGTGGCGACCCACAGCTTGCGTCGCCTAGTCGACGGCGCGGTCGCTGGGGCCCCGCCGTCGGGAGTCGTTACGTCGTTGGACATCAGAGCCTTCCGCCCTTTCCTGCTACCAGACGGGCTCGTACCACTTGAGCGGCACGAGCAGCTACAAATGGGTTGCAGCCTGTTATCCACACCGTATGAGAAGGATCCTCGCGAGGCGGACTTATCCGAAAAAAGCCCGCATTCGCCTCACGTCGGTCGGGTGGGTACACCGGGGCGCAGGGCGTGAAGAAAGGCCCTGGGCAGCGCAAACAGCGACGGGCCCCGCCACCGGTGTCAGGACGACGGAAAACGTCGCCGGCACCGGGGGCGGGGCCCGCCGGGGGTCGTACCGGGTCAGCCGGGCAGGCGCGGACCCGCCTCGCGCTGCTCGGCCAGCCAGGTCTCCACCTCGTCGGAGCGGCGCGGCAGGCCGGCCGAGAGGTTCACCGCGCCGGTCGCGGTGACCAGGATGTCGTCCTCGATCCGCACGCCGGTGCCGCGCAGCTCCTCGGGGACCAGCTCGTCCTCCGGCTGGAAGTACAGCCCCGGCTCGACGGTCAGCACATAGCCCTCGCCGAGCGCGCCGTCGCGGTAGTGCTCCTTGCGGGCGTTGGCGCAGTCGTGCACGTCGATGCCGAGCATGTGGCTGGTGCCGTGCAGCGTCCACCGGCGGTAGACCGTCGAGGCCGGGTCCATCGCCTCGTCCACGCTCACCGGGAGCAGCCCGAGGTCCTTGAGCGCCTCGGCGAGGACCCGCATGGCGGTCAGGTGGACGTCCTTGAACGCCACGCCGGGCTTGATGATGTCGATGCCGGCCTGCTGCGCGGCGTACACGGCGTCGTAGACCTGGCGCTGCAATGGGGTGAACCGGCCGTCGACCGGCAGCACCCGGGTGACGTCGGCGGTGTAGAGGTTGTGCCCCTCGACGCCCATGTCCATCAGCAGCAGGTCACCCGGACGGGTGGTGCCGTGGTTGTGCACCCAGTGCAGGATCGTGGCGTGCTCGCCGGCGCCGACGATCGAGCCGTACCCGACGTCGTTGCCGTCGTGGCGGGCGCGCAGCGCGAAGATCCCCTCCAGCAGTCGCTCCGAGACGGCGCGGTCGGCGGGGAGGATCCGGGCCACGTCCTCGAAGCCGCGCACCGTGGCGTCGACGGCGTCCTGAAGCTGGCCGATCTCCCACTCGTCCTTGACCAGCTTCTGCTCCGAGATGGCGATCGCCAGCTCCCGGTCGCGGGGCGGCTGCCCCTCGGCGCGGACCCCGTCGTACGGGCGGACGGCCGCGTCGACCTGGGCGTCGAACCCGCGCAGCACCCGGGTGCGACCGGGTGCCAGGTCGGCCAGCGCCGCCTCCAGGCCGCTCAGGTCGGCGGTGGGCATGCCCAGCTCGGTGGACTTCTCGCCGAGGGTGTGTCGCCGGCCGACCCACAGCTCGCCGTGCCGGCTGCGGAAGAACTCGTCGGTCTCCCGGGACGAGCGGGGCCGCATGAACAGCGTCGCGTCGTGCCCCGAGCCGTTCGGGCGCAGCACCAGCACGCTGTCCGGGTCGTGGTCGCCGGTCAGGTAGGCGAAGTCGCTGCCCGGCCGGAACGGGTAGGTGGTGTCGTTGGCGCGGACCTTCTCGCCGCCGGTCGGGATGACCAGTGTCTCGCCGGGGAACGCCGCCGAGAGCGCGGCGCGGCGCTTGGCGTAGTTGGGTGCCTCGGGACGGGGCGTGACCGGGAGTTCGGTGTCCCGCCAGCTGTGCCGCATGAAGGACAGGAACGCCTCCGGAAAGTCCGGATCGTGCGATTCCGTGCCGTCTGTCGGCGTACCGTCGGTGCGTTCCTCGGTCATTGCGCCGCTCCCTCCGCGTCGTTGCTGGTCCCGACGGTACCGCGTGCCCGGTTCGTGTTGGTGGCGGCCGGGAGCGCTCCGGATCGACGGACGGCTGCGACGGGCCGACGGACCGCGTGGAAAGATGACCACCATGTGCGGACTCCTGGCCTTCTTCAGCGCGAACGGCAACGCCGCCGCGCACCGCGACCACATCGCCGGAGCATTGGAATGCCTGCACCACCGCGGCCCCGACGAGACAGGGGTCGAGGTGGTCGGCGACGCCTCCGGCCGGTACGCGGACGGCGTGTTCGCCCACAAGCGGCTCGCCATCATCGACGTCGCGTCGAGTCACGAGCCGCTGCCCTACGCGAACGGCCGTTATCTGCTCACCTTCAACGGTGAGATCTACAACTACATCGAGCTGCGCGACGAGCTGGTCCGGAACTTCGGCGCGCAGTTCGCGACGGCCGGTGACGGCGAGGTGATCGTCGCCGGCTACCACTACTGGGGCGAGCAGGTGCTCACCCGCCTGCGTGGCATGTTCGCCTTCGTCATCTGGGACCGGCAGGAACGGCGCGCGTTCGGCGCCCGCGACTACTTCGGCATCAAGCCGCTGCACTACCTGGAGACCGCCGACGGCCTCTACCTGGCGTCGGAGAAGAAGGCGCTGCTGCCGTTCGCGCACAGCAACTACCAGGGCGACGCAGGTGTCGACGCGGCCAACCTGAGCCACTACCTGACGCTGCAGTACGTTCCCGAGCCCGGCACCCTGCACAAGGGCATCAGCCGCATCGGCTCGGGGGAGTACCTGACCTGGTCCCCGGGCGGGCGGATCGACGTACGCCGGTGGTACCGGCCGGTGTTCCGGCCCGCGCCGGTCGACGACGAGCAGAAGCTCTACCACGAGATCCGCGAGACGCTGCGCGAGAGCGTACGCATGCACATGCGCTCCGACGTGCCGGTCGGGTCGTTCCTGTCCAGCGGCATCGACTCGACAGCGGTCGTCGCGCTGGCCCGCGAGTTCAACCCGAACATCCTCACCTTCACCGTCGGCTACGACGTGCCGGGATATTCGGAGATCGACGTCGCGCAGGAGTCGGCCCGGCACCTGGACGTCACCACCATCCCCACCAAGATCGGTCCGCAGGACATGATCGACGCGCTGCCGAAGATCGTCTGGCACCTCGACGACCCGGTGGCGGACCCGGCGCTGGTGCCGCTCTACTTCGTGGCGAAGAAGGCCGCCGAGCACGTCACGGTGGTGCTCTCCGGCGAGGGGGCCGACGAGTTCTTCGGCGGTTACACGATCTACCGGGAGCCGCTGTCGCTCGGCACCGTCAACGGCCTGCCCGGCGGTGTGCAGAAGGGCCTGCGGGCGGTCTCCAAGGCGATCCCGCAGGGGGTCAAGGGCAAGAGCTTCCTGGAGCGCGGCACCACCCCGATCGAGGAGCGCTACTACGGCAACGCCCGGATGTTCACCGAGGAGGAGAAGCAGCACCTGCTGCGCCGCTACGACCCCTCGGTGCGCTACACGGACGTGACCGCGCCGATCTACGCCGAGTGCACCGAGCTGGACGACGTCACCAAGATGCAGTACGTCGACCTCTACACCTGGCTGCGCGGCGACATCCTGGTCAAGGCCGACCGGATCTCGATGTCGCACTCGCTGGAGGTGCGGGTGCCGTTCCTCGACCGCGAGGTCTTCGACGTCGCGGCGAAGATCCCGGTGGATCTCAAGCTGCCGCCGCGCTCCGACGCCACCAAGTACGCGATGCGTCAGGCGTTGCAGGGTGTCGTGCCGCCGGCGATCGTCAACCGTAAGAAGCTGGGCTTCCCGACGCCCACCCGGGTCTGGCTGCGCGGCGAGATGTACGAGTGGGCCCGGCACGTGCTGAGCACCTCGGGCGCGGGTGACCTGCTCGACCTGTCGTACGCGCTGCGGCTGCTCGACGAGCACAAGCGGGAGGAGGCCGACCACTCCCGCAAGGTGTGGACGGTGCTGATCTTCTGCATCTGGCACGCCATCTTCGTGGCCAAGACGCTCGACCCGGGCATCCAGCGCAACCAGTCGGCTCTGCTGACGAAGCCGGTGGTCGGCTCCATGGTCCGCTGATCCAGCGACCCCACCCTGTCGATCAAGAGGTTTGCGTCACCCGAGTGACTCCGGGTGAC
>NZ_JBEXHY010000230.1:0-4301 GCF_040608295.1 Micromonospora sp. NPDC005197
GTGGACCTCGAGGTCCGCGCCGGGGAGGTGCTCGGCCTCGTCGGCCACAACGGCGCCGGCAAGAGCACGCTGATGCGCGTCCTCGCCGGGCTGGAGGCGTGCGACGAGGGCGTGGTCACCGTCCGCGGGCAGGAGGTGCCGCGCGACGTCGGGCCGGGGGCTGCGGAGTTCCGCGCCGTACGGATGGCCTACCAGGAGACGTCGCTCTGCCCCGACCTCACCGTCGCGGAGAACATCTGGATATCCTCCCGATCCTGCCTGCCCCGACTGCGGTGGCGGCGGGCGGCCAGCGTGGCGGTCCAGCGCCGGCTCGACGAGATGTTCCCGGGTCACGGGGTGGCGCCACGGGACCGGGTGGAGGACCTCACCCTGGCCCGACGACAGATGGTGGAGATCGCCCGGGCGAGCCTGGTCGACCGCCTCGACCTGCTGATCCTCGACGAGCCGACCGAGTCCCTCGGCCCGGACGCCGCCCGCTCCCTGTACGACCACGTCCGTACCCTCACCGCGCAGGGCTCGGCCGTGCTGCTCATCTCGCACCGCATCCGCGAGGTGCTGTCGGTGGCTGACCGGGTCGCAGTGATGCGCGACGGGGCGGTCGTGGCGGACAAGCCGGCGGCCGGGCTCAGCGAAGCCGACGTCCTCGTCCTGATGGGGGCCGAGGTGGCCGCCCCGGCCAACCCCGACCCGGTGCCGGCAGCCGTACCGGCCGGTGACCGGCCGGTCATGGCCGAGCTGCGCGGCGCCAGCGGCCAGGGCCTGCACGACGTCTCGGTCCGCATCGGCGCGGGCGAGGTCGTGGGCCTCGCCGGACTGGCCGGCCAGGGCCAGCAGGAGGTGCTCGAACGGCTGTGGCGCCCGGTCCGCAAGGACACCACGGTGCACGGCACCCGCGCGTACGTGCCGGGCGACCGGCAGCGCTCCGGCGTGTTCCCGCTGTGGTCCGTGGCGGAGAACCTGATCGTCACCGCGCAGCGCGGACTGGCCCGGTACGGCCTCCGCCGCCGGGCCGAGGAAGGCGCGACGGTGCGGAGCTGGGTCGACCGGCTGGCCATCCGCGGCGGCGCCGACGCGGGCATGACCGAGCTCAGCGGCGGCAACCAGCAGAAGGTGATCGTGGCCCGGGCGTTCGCCTCGACGGCCGACCTGGTCCTGCTCGACGACCCGTTCCGCGGGGTGGACGTGCACACCAAGACCGACCTCTACGCGCTCATCCGCGCGGAGGCTGCCAACGGCCGCAGCGTCGTCTGGTACTCGAGCGAGAACGCCGAGATGGCGCACTGCGACCGGGTCTACGTGCTGCGCGCCGGCCGGGTCGTCGCCGAACTGACCGGCGAGGAGATCTCGGAGGAACGGATCATCGCCGTCTCCTTCGCCGAGTCGACGGGAGCACCGCGATGACCAACCTCGTCGTGGCGGCCGTGCCGCCACGAGCCCGACTGCGCCGCCTCGCACCGGCCATGGTCAGCACGATCGCCATGTTCGCGATGGTCGTCGTCTGCGCGTCGCTGCAGTCGGACGTGCTGACCGTCACCGGCCTCACCCTGATCCTCTCGGCCACCGTTCCGCTGGTCATCGCGGCCCAGGCCCAGATGATCCTCATGTCGGTCGGCGACATCGACCTCGGCATCGGCAACTTCGTCGGCCTGGTCACCGTCCTCACCGCCACCAAACTGGTGTCCTCGCCGGGCATCGGCGTCCTGCTCCTGGTCGGCCTCGTCGCGGCGTACGCCCTGCTGGGCGCGCTGATCCACCTGCGCCAGGTGCCCTCGCTGATCGCCACCCTCGGCACCTCGTTCGTCTGGCTGGGGCTGGGCCTGTTCGTCCTGCCCACCCCCGGTGGCAGCACGCCGGAGTGGCTGGCCACGTTCGGATCGTGGGCACCGGCCGGATTCCCGGCGCCGCTGCTGCCGATCCTCGTGGTGTCCGCGCTGGTCTGGCTGATCGCCACCCGCGGCTCCGTCGGGGTCCGGGTCCGCGCCTTCGGCAGCAACCCGGTCGCGCTGCGCCGGGCCGGCCTGAGCCCGTTGGCCGCGCGGGTCGTTGCGTACGGGATGGCCGGCGCGCTCGGCGTGCTCGCCGGTCTCCTGCTGGCCTCACAGACCGGCGGCGGCGACGTCTCGTCCGCCTCCAGCTACACCCTGATCACGATCGCCGCGGTGATCCTCGGCGGTGGCTCCTTCCGGGGCGGCACCGCCGTGCCGTGGGGCGTCGCCATCGGCGGAGTGACGCTCGGCCTGGTCAGCGTCGTCCTCAGCCTCCTCGACGTGCCGTCCAACATGCAGTCGGCCGTCCAGGGCGCGATCGTGCTGGCCGTGCTCGCCGGCCGCGTCGTGGTCGGAAAGGTACTCCGATGACCCTCCGTACGCTCGCCCGCCCCTGGATCTGGGGCTTCGTCGCCGCCACGCTGGTCTGGGTCCTCATCCTGGCCATCTCCAACCAGGGCGGCGGGCAGACGGTGTCGCTCGCCCTGTCCCTGGCCCCCTACCTGGTCATCGTGGGCCTGGGCCAGATGCTCGTGATCACCGCCGGCCC
The DNA here is from genome assembly GCF_040608295.1 of Micromonospora sp. NPDC005197. Taxonomy (NCBI): domain Bacteria; kingdom Bacillati; phylum Actinomycetota; class Actinomycetes; order Micromonosporales; family Micromonosporaceae; genus Micromonospora; species Micromonospora sp. NPDC005197. The sequence continues at coordinate 2,536 of NZ_JBEXHY010000230.1, forward strand.
GGGCAACATCGACGTCTCGGTGGCGCCGATCATCTCGCTCGCCGGGTTCGTCGCGGTCGCGGCGACCGCGTCGACCGGATCGGTGGCGGTCGGCATCCTGGCGGGAGTCGGGACCGGCCTGGCCGTCGCCGCGATCAGCGTGCTGGCCATCCTCGGCCTGTCCATTCCCCCGATCATCGCCACCCTGGCGGCCGGGCTGATCGCCTCGTCGCTGACCCTGTCGCTGGCCGACGGCTTCACCGCCATGCCCGACGACGGGCTGCGCCGGCTGCTCAACCTGCGCCCCGCGGGCGTACCGGTGCTCGCGGTCGCCGTGGCCGTACTCACCGCGCTTATCGTCGCCCTGCTCAGCCGTACGACGTACGGACGGTCGCTGCTCGCCGTCGGCCAGAGCCGGCCGGCCGCGGAACGGGCCGGCATCCCGGTCGCCCGGATCATCGGCGCCACGTACCTGGCCAGCGGCGCCCTCGCCGGACTGGCCGGCGCCCTGCTGGCGGCGTACATCGCACCCTCGCCCGACCTGGGCACCCGGTACCTGCTCGACTCGGTCGCCGTGGTCGTGATCGGCGGGACGCTCATCTCGGGCGGTCGCGCCGTACCGGTGGGCATCTGGGGCAGCGCGCTCTTCTTCATCCTGCTCGACGGCCTGGTGAACCTGGTCGGCTGGAGCACCGCCGCGCAGAACCTGCTCAAGGGCGGCCTGGTGCTCTTCGTCCTCTTCCTGGCCGGTGGCGGTACGCGCCGCGACGCCACCACCTCCCGACCCCGGCGACGGGCGCGTCCCGCGACCGTCGCCACCGCCGCAACGACTACAGGAGACAACACCCATGGCTGACACCGACGGTCTGCTCGATGCCCGGGACTTCGGCGGGAGCGAGCGCCCGGCCACCGGCTTCCATGTCAAGGGCGCTCACGCACAGGACTGGGGACTGCAGAACCGGCTCGCCCGGATCTTCCGCCCCGACAACGGCCGTACCGTGATGCTGGCCTTCGACCACGGCTACTTCCTCGGCCCGATGGCCGGCCTGGAGCGGATCGACACCAACATCGCCCCGCTCGTGCCGCAGGCCGACGCGATCATGATGACCCGGGGCGCGCTGCGCACCAGCATCCCGTCGCACAGCACCGCCGGCGTGGTGCTGCGCGCCAGCGGCGGCCCGAGCGTGCTGCGGGACCTCTCCGACGAGCACCTCGCGCTCGACATCGAGGACGCGGTCCGGCTCAACGCGGCGGCCCTGGCGATCCAGGTGTTCATCGGCGGCGAGCACGAGTCGCGGTCGGTGGCGAACCTGGCCAAGCTGGTCGACGCCGGGCAGCGGCACGGCATCGCCGTCCTTGGCGTGACCGCGGTCGGCAAGGAGATGGTCCGCGACGCCCGCTACTTCCGGCTCGCCACCCGGATCAGCGCGGAGATGGGTGCGCACATCGTCAAGACGTACTACGTCAACGAGGGCTTCGAGACGGTGACCGCCAGCTGCCCGGTGCCGATCATCGTCGCCGGCGGTAAGAAGCTTCCCGAGCTCGACGCGCTGACCATGGCGTACCGGTCGATGCAGGAAGGCGCCGCGGGCGTCGACATGGGCCGCAACATCTTCCAGAGCGAGCACCCGGCGGCGATGCTCGCCGCCGTCCGCGCCGTGGTGCACGACGACGCGAAGCCCGAGGAGGCCCACGAGCTCTTCCGCGAGCGGTCGGCCGGTTCCGCAGCATCCTGACCCACCCCCAGGGGTGGGGGGGGGGGGGGGGCGGCGCGTGTTGGGACAGGT
>NZ_JBEXHY010000231.1:0-4153 GCF_040608295.1 Micromonospora sp. NPDC005197
GTGGGCACGGCAGCCACAGGCCGTCACGCAGGAGATGACTCCGCCACGGTGACGACGTCCAGGACGTCAAGGATTCCCAGCAGCCCGGCGAGGGTCACGGCCTCGGAGCGGGTCAGGGTCAGCGAGTAGGTGGCGTCGGGGTCGTCGGGGGACTCGTAGACGAGATCTCGCCGGCCGCCCGAATGGTGCGTGACCACGCCCACGCGGCGGCCGTCGGCGGTGGTGAACATGCGGCGTACCCCGATACCGGGCAGCGGGGTCAGTTCGACAATCATGGGGACTCCAGCGGGCAGGGCGGCGAATGTGCGCGGCGGCTCGGCAGCGGCGCAGGCCGGCGAGTGTGGCCAGGCGAAGTGCGGCGGGACGCGGTGACAGCGCGGCCGGCCGTTCATGGCGGCCAGCCGGGCGGCGCCATGGGACTGGCGCGAGCGGGGCGAGTGGATCAGGCAAGGCCCCGCGCATGGCGCGGGGGAGCACGATCCGCCGACCAAGCGGGCACACAACCGGGGATCGCCCGCCGTGCGGAACGGAACACGATGCACAGCCCGATCGACCGGGTGGCGGAGAGCACCAGTACGAGCACGGCAAGCAGCAGCATCGTCGGCAGCGGCGCTCGCCCGCCGACGCGCCGAAGGCTGCGTCGATCGTGCATGCCCGAACCATAGCCGTCGCCCAGAGTGGAGACCACATCCGCATCGGGTGACCGCCCATGCCCCGCCAGCAACGCCGGCGACGACCCCGCGCGCCGGGCTGGATAGTCCATCGCTTCGTGAGCGCCGGAATGCTACGAAGGGACGTGCCTGACATGACCAGTTCCCTTGATGCCACGTCCCTGGAGACTCCGCGGCTGCTGTTGCGCCGCTGGCAAAGCAACGATCTGGACGGCTTCGCCGCGGTGAACGCACAGCCCGAGGTCATGCGCTACATCCATGACGGCCGCACCCTGGACCGGGCCGCGACCGCGGAGCGCCTGGCCAACTATCAGCGGCACTGGGAGGAGCACGGCTTCGGCCTGTACGCGGTGGAGATCAAGGAAACCGGCGAGCTGGCCGGTTTCACCGGGCTGGCGGTGCCAACCTTCCTGCCCGAGATCATGCCGGCCGTGGAAATCGGCTGGCGGCTCGGCCGCGCGTACTGGGGCCGGGGCTTCGCCACCGAGGCGGCCCAGGCCGTGGTCGCCCACGCTCGTGCCGAGCTCGGACTGCGGCGGCTGGTCAGCATCCACGTTGTCGGCAACGAGGCGTCGGCGCGAGTGATGGTCAAGCTGGGCATGGCGCTGGACCGCGAGACCGTGCAGCCGGACACCGGCCGCCAGGTCCGGGTCTATGCGATGGATCTGTAAGCGGTCCACCCAGCGGCCGTCCCGACAGCTCCGGTCCGGCAGGCCAATTCACCGCAATCCGCGCTTGTAGCTGAACGGTTCGGGCCCCGGTTGAGCCGTTTCGGGGAGCCCGCTCACGATGAGCCGGCTCCCCGGAACCTGGCCCGGGCTCGAACGGTGCTTTCCCCTACGGCGGCGGCTCGCACAAGTGGATCCCACCGGTGCTAGCTGAATCGAGCCGAGAGGCGCGGATGCTGGTGATGGCGACGACAGTGCGTCGGTGAAAGGCTTTCTTGCCCGTCGGTGTCGACCGACGCGGTGTATTGACTGTGTGATGATCGGGTGGTGCGGGTGATGATGGCCACCGATGCGGGGCACCCGGGGCGAAAGAATGAGGACTTCGCCGGTGCCGTGCCGTCCGGCATGGTTCTGGTTGACGGCGCGGGTGGCATCGCCGGCGCCGAGAAGGTCTGCCATCACGGCGTGACCTGGTACGCCACCCGTCTCGGAGGTGCTCTCCTGGGCGCGCTGTCTGATGACCGGACCCTACGTGAGGTGCTGGCCGAGAGCATTGAGCGGATCACCGACGAGCATCGCGACACCTGCGATGTCACGAATTCCATCAGCCCTTACTCGGCCGTGGCGATGCTCCGATTCTCGGATGGTCTCGTCGAGCACCTGGTCCTCGGAGACGCCGTGGCGGTCATCGGCCGGACCGGGGCCGATCCCTTCGTCGCCCACGATCCGCGCGAGGTGATGATCGCCCGCTCCGTGGAGGCCCGGCTGAAGGGCGTGCCGGAGGGCACTGACGAGTACCGGCGACTCCTGCTGGAGTTGCGTGCACAACGGAACAGCCCGGGCGGTTTTTGGGTGGCCAAGGACGACCCGCGGGTGGTGGACGAGGCGATCACCGGCAGCTGCCCAACGGACGAGATGACCGTTGCTGCGCTGCTGAGCAACGGCGTGAGCCGGCTGGTGGACACCCTCAGACTGACCAGTTGGGCGGGACTGCTGCACCTGGCGGGGACGGTCGGACCCGGCGAGATCATCCGCTGGGTCAGGGAGGCTGAGGTTCGCGGCGACGTCGCCCCCGACGACGCGACGATCCTCTGCTGCAGCCGGACGAGACAGCTCGGCGACGGGTGACTCGATTGCCGTTTGCCGGCCGGGCATACTCGCTGTTCATGACGTACGACCTCGCGGTTTGGCAAGGCGAGCGCCCAGACGAGTCGAACGCGGCCGCGACCTTCAGCGCCTTGTACGACCAGTCCAGGCAGACCGCTTAGCCTGGACGGCGTCCCCATGCCGAGATCAGCGGCGCGAGGGTGAGGTCGAGCTCACCGGCATCGACGGCGGCCAGGTGCGCGTCGATCTCGGCGTCGTCGGCCAGCCCGGCGGCGAGCAACTCGGCGCGGACCATGCGTACCGTCGCGATCTCCAGCCGGTCGCAGGCCACCCCACCGACCGGGAAGCAGCCGGCCGCCGCCACATCGACCAGGCCCGCCGCGCGCAACGCCTGCGGCAGCGTACGGCCGTAGCGCAGGTCGGCGCCGCGGCGCGTCATCAACTCCCGGACGGCACGCCGCAGCCGGTTGGCACGCCGCTGCGCCGGACCGACCTCATCGAGACAGGCCAACGGCTGCAACTCGGTGTCGGCATCCTCGACCAACAACCAGCCGCCGGGCCGCAGCGCCGCCACCATCGTCGCCAACGCCCGGGCCCGGTCGGGCACGTGAACGAGCACGAGCCGCGCGTGTACCAGGTCAAACGTGCCGGACTGCGGCGGCGGGTCCCCGACGACGTCGTGCCGAAGAACCTCGTACCCGCCCTGCGGGTCCAACCAGGCCGGATTGATGTCCGTGGCCAGCACGTAACCGGTTGGTCCGACGGCCGTGGCCAGGGCCTCGGGATTGCTGGGACCTCCGGCACCAACTTCCCAGCAGCGCCAGCCCGCCCGCACTCCGAGCCGGTCGAGGTGCCCACGCGTGACACCGTCGAACAGCTCGGCCAGCCAGCTGAACCGCTCGCCCGCCTCGCGCCGGGCATTGTCGAGCAGGTAGCGGTGATCCGGGGCAGGCTCCGGGGAGTGTGGCGACGGGGTCGTGGCCTGCGCGCCCGCAGTATTCACCGGCCCGCCCGTCGTGTACGGCTCGGGCCCGGGATCGACGACGGGCTGCGATGAACTCATGCCCACATCCTCACGCCCGATCGTGTACGGCGTCAGCGCGACACGGGCTGAAACCAGACACAGCAACGCCTCGACCGGCCCAGTCGCAGGGGGCTCACGAGTCGGCGAGCCGAAGGAGATCACGTAGGTGGGCAACCTCGGAGCGGTTCTCCGGACCGAATCGCTGCAGTGCTCGGCGCCACGCACCACGCCGCGAGCAGGTCGCCCGCGGCGTGGTGCGTGGTGCCGAGGTGGGTGAGCGTGCGTTTGAGCGGGACGCGCGCCGACGGTGCGCTGGCGACGGGCGCGGTGGCTACCGGCGCGCGAGCTGCGGGGGTGGCGTCGTTCGGTGCCCTCGCCGTAGGGGCGCTGGCCGCCGGGGCCGTGGCTGTCGGGGTGCTGGTCATCGGGCGGCTAGCCATTCGCCGGGCGGTCGTGCGGGAGCTGCGCGTCGGCCGGTTGGAGATCGACGAGCTGGTGGTGCACAGCCAACCCGCTGCCGAGGGATGACCCGCTCCCGCGCTGGGCGCGAGACCGTCGTTGGTGGTGCGCGGAAAACCGTGGAGGTGGCGGGCAGCACCGAGTCCGGGAGACTGGCGGGGCATCAACTCGCCCGGGTCAAGAACCAACGCGGTGCGGTCCGTCGGCGGGACGCGTTCGCGCCG
>NZ_JBEXHY010000232.1:0-4092 GCF_040608295.1 Micromonospora sp. NPDC005197
GCAACGAGCCGGCGCGGCCGGCCATTCCCCCGCCGGTCGAGCGGGCGGGGCGGGTGGCCGTGGTCCTGCGATCGTCAGGGTATGTAACGACCCCCGGCCCGCCACGATTCCAGCCCACGGATGCGACCGGTCACAGGTGAGCGCCGGCCCGAACCAGACACCAGGCCCAGAACACACCAGGCCGGGCGCGTCAGGCCGGCTGCCCGGCGGTGATCCACTCCAGGTCGGCGACATCGCCGTATCAGGCGAGCAGGACATCCCCACCGATACCGTGTCGATCATTGCCGAACGCGTCAGCCGTCGCCAGCCGTCGCCAAGCGGACATCACGCCCGACTGGACAGGTCGGGCGCGTCAGGCCGGCTGCCCGGCGATGATCGACTCCAGGTCGGCGACATCGTCATACCAAGCGAGCGGGACACTCCCACATCGCTGCCGGGGCTCGGCGCCCGATTGGCCAATCCCTCATAGCCAGCAGGGCGCCTGACCTGCCGGTGGCAGTCATTCGCACCCTCAGGCTTGATCGACTCGGGTTCCTGCAAACCGGGGCATCCGGACGACCGGGACACCCCGACATTCAAGAGCCCGAGTCGATCAAAGAACTCGGCCTCGGAGCCCGGCCTCGGAGCCCGGCCTCGGAGAACGGCACGGGGTGCGGCCCGGAGCCCGCGGCGATCGGAGGCACGGGTGAGGCCCTAGGGTGATCGGTGTGGCGACCCTTCTGCTTCTGCGACACGGCCGTACCACGGCGAACGCCGACGGCGGCCTGGCCGGTCGGCAGCCGGTCGAACTGGACGACACCGGGCGCGCCCAGGCCACGGCGGTGGGGGAACGGTTGCGGGCGGTGCCGCTCGCGGCGGTCGTCACCAGTCCGCTGATCCGCTGCCGGCAGACCCTGGAACTGGCGGTGCCGCAGGCCACGCCGGTGGTCGAGGAGGGGCTGATCGAGTGCGACTACGGCAGCTGGGAGGGGCAGCCGCTGAAGAAGCTCGCCAAGGAGCCGCTCTGGCCGGTGGTCCAGCAGCATCCCAGCGCGGCGGTCTTCCCGCAGGGGGAGGCGATGGCGGCGATGGCGGCCCGCGCGGTGGCGGCCGTACGCGACTGGGACGCCCGGGTGAGCGCGGAGCACGGGCCCGAGGCGGTCTGGCTGGCGTGCAGCCACGGTGACGTGATCAAGGCCATCGTGGCGGACGCGCTCGGCGTACACCTGGATGCTTTTCAGCGGATCGTGGCCGACCCGGCGTCGGTGACCGCGATCCGCTTCACGCCGCTGCGACCGTTCCTGGTGCGGCTCAACGACACCGGCGGTGACCTCGCCGCGCTGGTTCCACCGCCGCGCAAGCGGCGTCGGCGGGCCACCCGGGCGGCCGACTCGGACGCCGCCGTGGGCGGCGGGGCTGGTGCGGCCAGGTGACGCGCGCGGTGACGCCGCCACCGACCAAGGCCGGGGCCGCGAACGCCGAGGCCGCCACGGCCCGAGGGGCCGCCACGCCCGGGTGTGGCCCCCGATACACCGGGCGCGTTGCCCCTGCGGTGATTCGGGTCGGTGGGGTGCGCGATGCCATGGCGGGCCGGATAGGGTCGTGGGTATGACCCACCAGGTGCACGCCTTCGAACCGCCGGAGCGGTTCGTCGCCGGGACTGTCGGGCCGCCGGGGGAGCGCACGTTCTTCCTGCAGGCCCGCGGCGGCGGCAGGCTGGTCAGCGTCGCGCTGGAGAAGGTCCAGGTGTCCCTGCTCGCCGAGAAGCTGGAGGAGCTGCTCACCGAGGCGCAGCGTCGCTTCGGGGTGGACCTGCCCGAGTTGGCGCCGGTGATCGGCGACAACGAGCCGCTGGACACTCCGGTCGACGAGGAGTTCCGCGTCGGGACCCTCGGGCTGGCCTTCGACGTGGACACCGCGACCGTGGTGATCGAGGCGATCGCCGCTGGCGAGGTCGAGCCCGAGGTCGAGCTGGGCGACGAGGACGACGAAGACGACGAGGACGAGGACGACGAGCCGGACGAGGACCTGGACCGGCTTCGGGTCCGGCTCACCCCGCAGGCCACCCGCCAGTTCATCGAGCGGGCCCGGCGCGTGGTCAACGCGGGCCGGCCGCCGTGCCCCCTGTGCGGCCAGCCGTTGGATCCCGCCGGGCACCTGTGCCCGCGGCACAACGGTTACCACCGGTGACCTTGTCCGGCCTCGAGCCCCTGCGCGACGGTGACGCCGCGCTGCGGCTGCTGCGCGACGGCACGCTCGACCTGGAGGGCCGGCTGGTCGACGCGTCGAACACCACCCTGCGGGGCATCCTGACCCTCGACGGGGTCACGGCCCGCTGTGTCTACAAGCCGGTGCGCGGCGAGCGCCCGCTGTGGGACTTCCCGGACGGCACCCTCGCCGGGCGGGAGGTGTCGGCGTTCCTGGTCTCCGACGCCACCGGCTGGGGTCTGGTGCCGCCCACCGTGCTGCGCGACGGGCCGTTCGGCCCCGGCTCCTGCCAGCTCTGGATCGACGAGCCGGACGACGCCGAGCCGCTCGTCGGGTTCGTGCCGGCCGACGAGCTACCGCCACGCTGGTTCCCCATCGCGGCGGCGCGGGACGACGACGGCGTCGCGTACGCCCTCGCCCACGCCGACGACCCCCGGCTGGCCCGTCTCGCGGTGCTCGACGCGGTGATCAACAACGCGGACCGCAAGGGTGGCCACGTGCTGGTCGGCGCGGACGACCGGATCTACGGCGTGGACCACGGGGTGAGCTTCCACGTCGAGGGCAAGCTGCGGACGGTGCTGTGGGGTTGGGCCGGAAAGCAGTTGCCGCCGGACGCCGTGGAGATGCTCGACGGCCTTGCCGGGCAGGTCGCCGGGGCGCTCGGCGACGAGCTGGCCGATCACCTGACGATCAGCGAGATCGCCGAGTTGGCCGTCCGCATCGACGTTCTGCGCAAGACCGGCCGCTTTCCGCAGCCGCCGGAGGACTGGCCGGCGGTGCCCTGGCCGCCGATGTGAACCGCTGTCATCTTGATCACCCGTGGGGCGGCCCGGTGCCGCCTGAGGGCTGGTTAGGCTGAGGCCATGGAGTCTTGGGCGGGACACGAGGTGCCACGGCTGCCGGGCAGAGGCGAGCCGCTGGCGTTGTACGACTCGGCGCGGCAGGGCGTCCACCCGAGCGAGCCGGTCGACGCGGGAAGCATGTACGTCTGCGGCATCACCCCGTACGACGCCACCCACCTCGGCCACGCCGCCACCATGATCACGTTCGACCTGGTGCAGCGGATGTGGCGGGACGCCGGGCGCCCGGTGCGCTACGTGCAGAACGTCACCGACATCGACGACCCGCTGCTGGAGCGGGCCGCCCGCGACGGCGAGGACTGGGTGGTCCTGGCGATGCGGGAGACGGCGCTGTTCCGCGAGGACATGGAGGCGCTGCGGATCATCCCGCCGGAGCACTACGTGGGCGCCGTCGAGTCGATCCCGGACATCGCCGACAAGGTCGAGGTGCTGCTCAAGGATGGCGCCGCGTACCGGCTCGACGACGGCACCGGCGACGTCTACTTCGACATCTCCGCCACCGGCCGGTTCGGCTACGAGTCCAACCTGACCCGCGAGCAGATGCTGGAGATCTTCCCGGAGCGCGGCGGTGACCCGGCCCGCGCCGGCAAGCGCGACCCGCTCGATCCGCTGCTGTGGCGCGGCGCCCGCGAGGGGGAGCCGTCCTGGCCGGGCGGGGAGCTGGGCCCGGGCCGGCCGGGCTGGCACATCGAGTGCGCGGTCATCGCGCTGAACCTGCTCGGCGACCGGATCGACGTGCAGGGTGGCGGCAACGACCTGCTGTTCCCGCACCACGAGGCGTCCGCCGCGCACGCCGAGCGGCTCACCGGCCAGGCGCCGTTCGCCGAGCACTACGTGCACGCCGGGATGATCGGCCTGGACGGCGAGAAGATGTCCAAGTCGCGCGGCAACCTGGTCTTCGTCTCCCGGCTGCGCGCCGACAAGGTCGACCCGATGGCGATCCGGCTGGCGTTGATCTCCGGGCACTACCGCGGCGACCGCACGTGGACCGACGAGCTGCTCACGGCCGCGCAGGAGCGCCTGGACCGCTGGCGGCGGGCCGCCG
>NZ_JBEXHY010000233.1:0-4070 GCF_040608295.1 Micromonospora sp. NPDC005197
CCCCAGGCCACGTCCATGCACTTGTTGTTCTGGGTACGCAACGTGCCGCCGACAAACTCCCAGCGCTGGTTCGTGCCGTCGGTGCAGTTCCAGACAATCAGGCGTTGACCATCGCTGAAGTTCCAGTTCGGTACGTCGATGCACTTGTTGTGCCAGTTGCTGACGATCCGGCTGGAGTCGGTGGCCGGGGGCGGCGTGGTGGGCGGCGGGTTGCCGCCGGTGAACGGCGAGAGGATGATCGCCGCCGAGCGGGGGTCACCATGGTGCACCAGCGACTCGAAGCCACCGACGTCGTCGTAGGCGAAGCCGTACGCCTTGCCGTCGGCCATGTTCGCGTGGACGATCCGCGAGTAGTGGTTGGGCGAGCTGTTGCGGTAGAACTGGTTCGCATCCAGCACCGGCTCCTGCGACGAGGTGCCCAGGGTGCCTCGGTTCAGCGCCGTGCACAGCGTCCGCTTTATCTCCGGCTCGATGAACGGTGGCGTGTTCGGGGCGTTGAACACCCCGTCGCAGCCCCAGACGTTGGCCGTGCTGGGCTTGGCCACCGTGGCGACCTGAGCGCCGGCAGAGTCGGTGAAGACCATGGTGTTGCCGTTGGTCCGGCCGAAGAACCGCCGGTTCGGCTCGTTGACCCGGGGCACGACGGTGAGGGTTCGGCCCGTGTAGGCGTTCCACGCCGAGGTGATGTATCCGTCCAGGTAGTTCGGGCTCATCAGGCCGGCGTCCATCGCCTTGCCGGGCGCGAGGACCCGCAGGACGGTGCCGTCGGAGCGGGTGTACACGGAACGGGCGAAGTCGCCGTTGGCCCGGATCTGGTTGATCACGTTCTCCCGGCCGTTGGCGACCGGGTCGCCGGTGCGGATCGTCTGTCCGTCGGCACCGGTGACGCTCACGCCGTGCGGGACGGCGAACATGTCCACCTGGGAACTGTTCAGCCACAGACCCGAGTCGTTGTAGGTGAACTCGGACCAGTCGAACAGGATGTCCCGGTTCGGGTCACCGCCGGCCCACGGAGCGGGTTGGACAAGCCCGTCGGGGCTGAGACGGAGGTCCAACTTCCGGCCGAAGGAGAAATAGATCCGACCCGAGATGAACCGCGGGACGCGTACGGTGACGCTGCCTCCATTGCCTGGGCCCGAGATCGCGACGTCCGGCGCGGGGGTCGGTGGCAGGCCACCAGCGGGCCAGGCCGAGAACTGTCCGGCGGCATTGACGTAGCCGAGCCGGCCGCCGGGGCGGATATCCTGCCCCAGGATGTAGAGGAACACGGCCTCGCCGCGGCCGGAGTTGTTCGTGACGGTGACGGGTAGGACATCAGGCCCCACCGCGTCGGCCGGCTGCGGCATGACGGTGACCATCGGAACAGCGGTGACAAGGACCGCCGCAGCGGCGCCGAGAGCCACCCTGAGGCGGCCTAGCATCGACAAGCTCTTGTTCAACCGGAACCTCCTGACATCGGCCTGGCCCGTCCTGACGGCCAGGACGAGTCCGAGAGAGCGCTCTCACAGCCTGATAATCATCGATGGCAAAGTCAACAGCAATCGTTAACTTTGTTGCCTGTGATTCGGAGGTCATCAGGTCCCAGATAACCCGGGAGCACCATGAGGCAGCGTCAACGGGCGGGCATCGTGGACGGCCCACCCTCTCGGTGTCGGCGCCCCGGGCCGGCTCGGCGGTCAGGCACTCTGGGTTGAACCCCAGGGTTCAGCGGATGCCCACGAAGAACCGGGTCTGGTCACTGCGGTGCAACGCGTAGTAGGCCTCGAAACGGGTGCCGTCGGGCAACCAGGCCACGGATTCGATGCCGAGCAGAGGCGTTGAGGTCGCCACCTCGAGCAGCGCGGCGTCGTCGGGCTCCGGGAAGACCGCTTCGATCCAACGGTCGGCTGCGGCGGCCTCCAGCCCGTAGCGGCGTCGCAGCACGTCGTACAGCGACTGGTTCTCGAGCACGGCGCGCTCCAGGCCGGGCACCAGGCGGGCCGGCAGAGCGGTATCGACGAGCAGCCACGGCTGTCCATCGACCCGTCGGAGTCTGCGCATCCGTACGACCTGCTCGCCGTGCGGGATCTGCAGCAGCTCGGCTTCGCGCTGGTCCGCCTCGCCGAGGCTCTGGCTGATCGTGTGGGTGGCCACCCTGCGGCCGGCCTCCCGCAGATCGTGCGCGGATCCGGACACCGAGCCGACGAAGTGCAGCTCCGTCTTACGTGGAGCGACGAAGGCGCCCCGCCCTTTGACCTTGTAGATCATCCGCTGCTGGACGAGCTCACGCAGCGCTTCCCGCACCACGGTCCGAGAGACGCCGAAGATGTCGCTCAACTCCGCCTCGGAGGGCAGCGGCTGGTCCGGGCCGACCTCACCTGACTCGATCTGACTGCGCAGCGCTCGCATCAGCTGCATCCACAGCGGTTCGCCCCCGTCACGGGTCAACCGCCGGTAGGTCATCGTCATGGATCCCCTTCTCATCGATCGCGTACAGCATGCCATGCCGGCAATGCTGTCGTTACAGGTTGCTCGGAATTCTGAGGCGGGATCGCGGATGGCGGGAACCACCGTCGGGAAATCCCCTGGTCGTTACGCCCCTGTTACCAGAAACACTGTGACGTGCAACACGTTCTTAACGCAGATCTAGCGCACCTGTCACTACAGGTCTGTAATAACTGGACCTCGCCCCACCCCCGTGGTGGCCAGGCAACCTGCGCACACCGTGTCCCGCTCCGGCGGGGCCGCTCTTCCTGGAGGCCCCCACCATGCGCGTCCACCACACATCCCGGCGCTGGCGCGCCGCAGCGTCAGCCTCGCTCGCGGCCGCAATCGCGGTAACGGCGTCCGGTTGCGGCTCCGGCTCGAACGACGGCGGAGGGAGCGCAGGCGGCGACAAGCCGTTCATCGCGCTCAGCAACGGCTTCATCGGCAACGGCTGGCGGCAGACGATGATCGCCAAGTTCGAGGCCTCCGCCGCCAAGGCGCAGAGCGACGGGCTGATCGGCAAGTTCAAGGTCGTCAACGCCCCCGGCGAGAACTCGGCCACCGAGCAGGTCGCCCAGATCAAGAGCCTGCTGCTGCAGAAGCCGGACGCCCTGCTCATCGACCCGGCCTCGCCGACCGCGCTCAAACCGGTCATCCAGCAGGCCTGCGACGCCGGCATCAAGGTCGTGGTCTTCGACTCAGCGATCGACGCCCCCTGCGCCCACGTGCTGCTCAACAGCTTCAAGGACTGGGCGACGGCCGCAGCCGAGCCGCTGGTCAAGGGCATCGGCGGCAAGGGAACGGTCATCGTCAGCCGCGGCGTGGTCGGCTCCCAGCCCGAGGAGGAGATGTACAAGACCACGCAGGAGATCCTGGCCGCCAACCCGGATGTCAAGGTCGCCGCGACCGTCAACGGGATGTGCGACGGCGCCAAGGCGCAGAAGGCCGTGCTCGGCGTGCTGTCCAGCGTGCCGAAGGTGGACGGCGTCATCGGCTGCGGCGACGGCTACGGCGTCGCCCAGGCCTTCACCACGGCCGGCAAGCCGATCCCGGCGCTCACCTTCGAGACCAACGGCCGCGCGCTGAAGTACTGGCAGGACAGCAAGCTCGACAACGGCTCGGTCGCGGTCATGTCCGACCCGGGCCAGTCGGTGGCCGCCCTCTGGGAGGCGATCGACCTGCTCGACGGCAAGGACATCCCGAAGGAACTGACCTTCCCGATCGTGCTGGTGGAGCAGAAGGACGTGGCCGCCTGGGCCGGCGCGCTCAAGCCCGACGAGTACGCCGCCTGGCCGTGGACCCAGGACCTCTTCCGCAAGCAGGTCGAGGCCGTGAAGACCGGTGGCGCGCCGGTCCAGCCGCCGATCCCGACGGCCGCCGGCTGACCGGGACATCCCAAAGGAGCGGATCATGCACGTCGACAACCTGCCGGTGGGGTCGCTCGCGGCCCCGCCGGCGGGCGACCGGGAGGCCACACCGGCCCAGCCGGTCGTCACCGCACGGCAGGTGACCAGGACGTACGGACGTACCCGGGCGCTCACCGGCGTGGGGGGCGGGGGGCGCGGCGGGGGGGGGGGGGGGGGCGTGGGGCGCGCCGGCGCCGG
>NZ_JBEXHY010000234.1:0-4055 GCF_040608295.1 Micromonospora sp. NPDC005197
TGATGGGTTTTGTGTTTATTGGAGTTCCGCGGTGTGGACCCCCGACCCCCCCCCCCCCGCACGGCCCGGCAGGAGGCCCGCTGCCGGGCCCGGTCGGGCAGCGAGTACCGGCCGGCGAGCTGCGCGGCGATCAGCTTGGCCTGCGCCTCGACCAGGGGGAACGCGGAGCCGGTGGACTGCATCAGCCCGACGAACATCAGGCCGGGGGCCTCGGGGTGGAACACGTGCCGGTACAGCGGCAGGGTGTCGGCGCCGCCGCCGAGCAGCTCGGGGTCGAGAAACCCGATCTCCACCCGGTACCCGGTGCACCAGACGATCAGGTCGACCTCGTCGACGCGGCCGTCGGTGAACTCGACCCGATCGCCGTCGAGGGCGGCGACGCCGGGGCGGGCCTCGACGTCGCCGTGGGTCAGCCGGGACAGCAGCCCGTCGGAGAGTGTCGGATGGTCCTGCAGGAAGCCGTGCGTGGGCGCGGGGAGGCCGTAGCGGGCGGGGCTGCCGACGGTGGCGGTGAGCATCGTCTGGCTGATGCGCTGGCGCAGCCGCCACGGCAGCCGGCGGGCCAGCGCGCCGTTGAGGGTGTCCGACGGGCGGCCCAGCAGGTACTTGGGCACCACCCAGACGCCCCGGCGCAGCGACAGCAGGGCCCGCTCGGCGGCGTACGAGGCGTCCACCGCGATGTCCATCGCCGAGTTGCCACCCCCGACGACCAGGACGCGTTTCCCGGTCAGCTGCTCGGGGCCCCGGTAGTCGTGGCTGTGCAGCTGCTCGGCGGTGCTGGCGCCGGGGTACGCCGGGTCGGGCAGCCGGGGCGCCCGGTTGTGTCCGTTGGCGACGACCACGGCCTCGACGGCGACCTCGACCGGCCCGTCCGGCCCACTGGCGGCGACCGTCCACGTGCCGTCGGGTCGCCGGGTGACCCGCTCGACGGTGTGCCGCAGGCGGATGGCGTCGTGCAGCCCGAAGCGGTCGGCGTAGTCGGCCAGGTAGCCGGCGACCCGCGTGTGGTCCGGGTAGTCGGGCCAGTCGGCGGGCATCGGGTGGTCGGCGAACTCGGTGCGGCCACGGCTGGTGTTCAGGTGCAGCGTGCGGTACGCGGGCGAGTCGGGCGCCCCGTACACCCAGAGGCCGCCGACCTGGTCGGTGGCCTCGAAGCAGACCACCGCGACGGCCGCGTCGCGCAGTGCCTTGACGGCGGCGAGCCCGGCCGCGCCGGCGCCGATCACCGCAACCCTGGGTGGTGCCTGCATCGCTGCCCCCAATTAATCCAACGTCCGATGGATAATCGTCGGGTGGCGGCGGCCCGTCAAGGGCCCGGCGGTCCGTAGAGCCCGTCCAGGAGGCGGTGCACGAACGCCCGGAACTCGCGCCGTTCCCGAGCGCCCGGCGCGCCCGCGGCCAGCGCCACGACGTGCCCGTGCGTCGCCCAGACCAGGCTGCGCACGGTGATGTGCGGGGTCGGCTCGGCCAGCGCGCCGGCGGACGCCGCGGCGGTCAGCAGCTCCGCCACCAGCCGGTAGAGCGGCTCGGAGTAGCGCTGGTCCAGCTCGGCGTGCCGCTGCGGCTCCAACCAGCGCCGCAGCCACAGCGCGGTGGTCTCCGGATGGTCCTCCAGGAAGTCCACGAACGCGTCCACCAGGTCGTGCAGCGCCCGCCGCGCCGCGTCCGGCCCGGATTCGAGGGCCGCGCGGGCCCGCGCGGCGGCCTCGGTGAGGACCTCCCGCTCGACGGCGAACACCCGTGCGAAGCACGCCTCGTACAGGGCCGCCTTCGTACCCGTGTGGTGAGCGACCGTGGCGACGTCCACCCCGGCGGCGGCGGCGACCTCCCGCAGCCCGACGGCGTCGAAGCCGCGTTCGGCGAACAGCGCGGTGGCTGCGGTGAGCACCACCTCGCGGGTCGGTCGGGTCTCGTCGCGCCGGGGCCGACCCGGACGGCGTCGGGGCATGGTCATGGCCGCCATTCTGCCCCTAGAATCCAGCAACTGTTGGATTGCGGAGAGGATGCGGCGATGACCGGGCTCGACCGGCGGCCCGCGGCCGCCACCGACGCGACACTGCCCCGCGGCCCGCTGGCCGGCTTCGCGGCCGGCTCGCTCGGCATGGGCGTCTGGGTGACCGTGCCCGGCCTGCTGCTGCTCTACTTCCTCACCGACGTGCTGGCCGTCGGGCCGTGGCTGGCCGGCCTCGCGCTGCTGCTGCCGAAGATCGCCGACGTGCTGCTGCACCCCTGGATCGGGCACCGCGCCGACGTCGCGCAGGCCCGCCGGGGCGACCGGCGGCGGCTGCTGCTGCTCGGCTGCGCCCTGCCGGTCGCGTTCGCCGCGCTCTTCGCCGTGCCCGGCGGCCTGACCGGCGTGCCGGCCGCCGCGTGGGTGGCCGTGTTCTTCGCCGCCGGCAACCTGCTCTTCGCCGCCTACCAGGTCCCCTACCTGGCTACCCCGGCCGACCTGCGCATCGGCTACGACGAACGCACCCGGCTGATGGCGTTCCGGATGGTCGTGCTGACCCTCGGCATCCTGGCCTCCGGGCTGCTGGCCCCGCTGCTGACCGGCGGCGACGCCGCGACCCGCGCCGGCTACCAGCGCATGGGCGTGGTCCTGGCCGTCGGGATGCTCGCCGCCATGCTCGTCGGCGTGGCCGGCATCGCCCGGCTGCGCGGCGCCGCGGCGAGCACCACGACGGCAGGCCACGGCGGGTGGCGGGCGCTGCGCACCGCCCTGCGCGACGCGCAGTTCCGCTGGCTGGTCGCCGCCTACCTGGCCATGTCCACGACCACCCACCTGGTCCTGGCCGGGGTGCCCTACTACGCCGAGTACGAGCTGCGCGCTCCCGGCCTGACCACGGTGCTGGTGGCCGCGTTCGTCGCGCCGGCGCTGCTGGTCACTCCCGGTTGGCTGCTGCTGGCCCGCCGTGTCGGCAAGCAGCGGGCGCTGCTCGGCGCGCAGGGCGCGTTCGCGGCCGGGTCGCTGGTGCTGGCGGTGGGTCGCCCGGCGGGCCTGCCGGTGCTGGTGGCGGCGGTGGCGGTGCTCGGGGTGGCGTTCGCCGGCATGCAGCTGCTGCCGTTCTCGATGCTGCCCGACGTGATCCGCGCGGCCGCGGCTGACACCGGCGCCGGTGCTGCGACGGGCGCGGGGACCTACACCGGGGTGTGGACGGCCACCGAGGCCACCGGCGCGGCCCTCGGCCCCTACGCGTACGCGCTGTGCCTGGCCGTGGGTGGTTTCGTGGCGTCGACGGCGGGCGAGTCGCCGGTGCAGCCGGACGCGGCGCTCGCGGCGGTCCGCTACGGCTTCGGGCTGCTGCCCGCGGCGGCGATGCTCGCCGCGCTGCTGCTGCAACGCCGCTACACCCTGGACACGACCGCCCGGGCCGCGAGCTGAGCGGCCGGCACTAGACTTCGCCCTCGATGGACGCCCCGCTCACCCCCACCGAAACCCGCCCGTGCGCCCACTGTGGACGACCGGTGCCGCAGCGTGTCGGCGCGGGCCGGCCGTTTCGCTACTGCCGCGACAACGACGGCGCCTGCCAGCGCGCCTCGCGCAACAGCCGGATGCGTCACCGCAACGCGCCCGGCCTGCCCGGTCAGGTGGCCCGCACCTGGGAGGCGGTGGACCGTCTCGACCAGATCGTCGAGACGTTGACCGAGGCGTTGCACGCCGAGCTGTCCCCCGGGGGCGTGCAGCGGCAACTCGCGCAGGCCCGCGCGGAGGCCGCCACCGAGATCGCGGCGGCGCAGACCGAACGCGACGAGGCCCGCGACGACGCCGAGGCTGCGGCGGCCGACGCGGCGCGCGCCCGCGAGCAGGCCCGCGCGGCCCGCGCCGAGGCCGACGACGCCCGCCAGCGCGCCGAGCAGGCGGCGCGCCAGGCCACCGCGGCCGACGAACGGGCGCGGCACGCCGAGGCCTCCCGCGATCAGGCGCGGCACGACGTCAGCGCCGCCGAGGCGCTGCGCGCCCAGGCCGAACGGGACCGGGACCAGGCCCGCAACGAGGTGCGGGACCTGCGGGCGCAGCGCGACACCGAGCGGCAGCGCGCGGCCGACCTGACCGT
>NZ_JBEXHY010000235.1:0-3829 GCF_040608295.1 Micromonospora sp. NPDC005197
GCTCGGACGACGAAAAGCCCGCTGCGCGCCGGCTTGCGGCGCACAGCGGGCTTTCGGGGCCGCGTTCAGCCGCCGGTCAGCGTCTCCAGGAGGTCCTTGGCGCTGGCGCAGCGGTCGAACAGGGCGCCGACGTGGGCGCGGGTGCCCCGCTCCGGCTCCATCATCGGCACCCGGACCAGCGACTCGCGGCCCACGTCGAAGATCACCGAGTCCCAGCTCGCGGCGACCACCTCGGAGGCGTACTGGGCGAGGCAGCGGCCACGGAAGTAGGCCCGGGTGTCCTCCGGGGGCTCGGTCATGGCGCTGCGGGTCTCCTCGTCGGTGAGCAGCGTCTTCATCGCCCCGCGGGAGACCAGCCGGTTGTAGAGGCCCTTCTCCGGGCGTACGTCGGAGTACTGCAGGTCGACGAGCTGGAGCTTGTGCGAGCCCCAGCCGAGCTTCTCCCGCTCCCGGTAGCCCTCCAGCAGCCGCAGCTTGGCCACCCAGTCCAGTTCGTCGGCGCAGAGCATCGGGTCGCGGCCGAGCCGGTCCAGCACGTCCTCCCAGCGGTCCAGCACGTCGGCGGTCTGCTCGTCGACGTCGGTGCCGTAGCGGTCGTCGACAAAGGACCGCACCCGCTCCAGGTACGCCCACTGCACGTCCAGGGCGGTCAGCCGGCGGCCGTCGCGCAGCCTCATGAGGTGCGTGAGCGAGGGGTCGTGGCTGACCGCGCGCAGTTCGCTGACCGGGTCGGCGATGCCGAGGTCGGGGCCGAGCGCCTTCTCCTCGATCATGGTGAGGATCAGCGCGGTGGTGCCCACCTTGAGGTAGGTGGAGATCTCGGAGAGGTTGGCGTCGCCGATGATGACGTGCAGCCGGCGGTACTTGTCGGCGTCGGCGTGCGGCTCGTCGCGGGTGTTGATGATCGGCCGCTTGAGGGTGGTTTCCAGGCCGACCTCGACCTCGAAGAAGTCGGCGCGCTGCGAGATCTGGAAGCCGCTCTGCCCGCCGTCCTGCCCGATGCCGACGCGGCCGGCGCCGCAGACGATCTGCCGGGTCACGAAGAACGGCGTCAGGTACGCCACGATGTCGGCGAACGGGGTCTGCCGGCGCATCAGGTAGTTCTCGTGGGCGCCGTAGCTGGCGCCCTTGTTGTCGGTGTTGTTCTTGTAGAGGTGGATCGGCTGGCTGCCGGGGATGGTGGCGGCCCGGCGGGACGCCTCGGCCATGACCCGCTCGCCGGCCTTGTCCCAGCGCACGATGTCGCGGGGGGTGGTGACCTCGGGTGTGGAGTATTCGGGGTGGGCGTGGTCCACGTAGAGGCGTGCGCCGTTGGTGAGTATCACGTTGGCCAGGCCGAGGTCCTCGTCGGCGAGAGCCTCGGCGGGGTCGTACGCGGCCCCGGAGTACGTGAAGCCGCGGGCGTCGCGCAGCGGCGACTCCTCCTCGTAGTCCCAGCGGGCACGCCCGCCCCGGTTGAGCTCGGGCCGGGCCCCGTAGGCGTTGACCACCTGGGACGAGGTGACCATCGGGTTGGCTCCGGCCTGGCCGGGCACGGAGATGCCGTACTCGACCTCGGTGCCCATGATCCGTCTTACGCTCATCGACCTACCCGCTTCGCTCGCCCGACCCGGTCCCCCGTCACGTCGAGCGTAGTCCGACTGTTCGGGGACGGGGGCACGGCGGCGTGGGCGGGTTACGGGTGTCGGCCCGTGGCCCGCCCGCCGCGTTCAGTACTTGATGATCATTGGCACGGTGGTGACCCGGGGGCGCAGCTCGGGGTACCTGGTCAGCAGCTTGTCGACGCGTCGCTGCGCGGACGGGTCGCTGATCAGCAGCCGGATCGGGCCGCGCGCGCCGCGCAGGATCTTGCGGGTGCGCTCCGGTTCCTCGAACATCGGCAGATAGATGGCCCGTTCCGTCTGCGCGGTGGTGCCCTGCAGGGCGGAGAGGCAGATCGACTCGACGTAGCCGCGGTAGCCGCCCCGGTCCAGCACGACGGTGACGGTGCCCGGTTGGACGGGATGACGGCGGTACGCGGCGGCGCAGACCTGGGCCACTCTCGACGGTTTGTCGACGCTGTGCCGGACCCACAGCTGGGTCCAGCTCTGCTTGTCGACCACGAGCACGCTGCCGCGCCAACCGGTGAGCCCGCAGAGGGTCACGACGGTGAGCACGGCCAGGGCGGCGGCGAGCGCGGGGATCGCGGCGGCGCGGACACCGCGCTCGCCGCCGGACGGGACGGGCAGCAGCCGGACCAGGGCGGCGGTGCCGACGATCAGTCCGACGAGGGCGAGGTGTGTGCCCTTCATGAAGTAGTAGGCGGGCTGGACGCCGGCGACGATGTTGGCCAGGGCGATGGCGAGGGCGAACCCGACGGCCACCAGCACGGCCGCGAGGTGGCGGCGCCAGGCGCGGTCGGCGCGGCGGGCCTGGATCACCAGGCCGATCAGCACGATCGGGGTGAGGCCGAGCAGGGCGTGCCACGCCTCGGCGAGTTCCGGGCCGGCTTTCGCGTCGAGCGCTTCGGTCTGGCCGGCGCCGAGGATGCCGAGCAGCAGGGGCAGCGGGGCGAGAAGCGCGGTGAGCAGGCCGACGCCGAGCAGCGTACGGCGGACCTGGGTCAGCTCGCGGCGGTGCGCGATGAGCCAGCCGAGCACGAGCAGCCCGGCCGGGGGGAGGTACAGGTAGTAGGTGAAGCCGATTCCGGTGAGCAGGGCCCCGAGCAGGACGAGTTGTTCCCGGTTGCCGGCGAGGGGGCGTACGACAAGCGCGGTCAGCCCGACGGCGAGGGCGAGCCCGAGCACCTCGCTGGGGTAGCCGGCGATCAGCAGGCGGGGCAGTTGGCTGCCGAGGACGAGGGCGCCGATGACGATGGTCAGGACGACCCGGTGCAGCGGGTGCTGCGGACCGGACAGTCGCTGGGCGGCCCAGAACAGCGTGAGCACGAGGAGGCCGAGGGTGGCGAAGCACCACCATCCGTAGTGGGTGAGGCTGCTGACCCCGCTGGGCGTGCCGGTGGCCGAGCGCAGGTGCGCGTCGAGGAGCGCGGTGGTGAAATGCCAGCCCTGCGGATAGCGGACGAGCAACGAGACGATGTCGTCCCGGGAACCGGCCGGGTCGAGGAAGACGTACCCGCCGTGCCGGCCGATGGCGTCGACGAGGGCGACGTGGCGGAAGTTGTCCTCGCCGAGGGCGAGCAGGCTGAGGCGTCCGGCGAGGGTGGAGGCGCGTAGCCAGGGCAGGGTGAGGTAGCCGACGGTGGCGACGGTGGCGACGATCGGCAGCAGGTCGGTCCAGCCGGGGCGAGGCAGGGTGGGACGTCTACCGGTGGCCGCCGCGATGAGAGTGAGCGCTGTCAGCGCGGCGCCGGTGACCGCGACGGGGTGCAGCCCCCACGGCCAGACCGAGAAGAGCAGACCGGCGATGGTGGTGGCGCCGACGAGCAGCAGCACAGCGAGCATGAGCCGGTCGAGCAGGGTGCGGCCGCCGCGCAGCAGGCTGGCGGTGGCCAGCAGCACGAGCGGGGGCAGCAGCCAGGCGAGGTGCAGGGGGTACGCCACCGCGGGAACCAGCCAGGCTGCCGCCAGCGCGATGAGCAGCCGGCGGTGGGGGCGGGCGGGCGGCGGGGTGTCCGGGTTGACCGCGGGAGGTGCCGGTGGGTCGGTGACGGTCAGCTCGGACGGCACGCGGATCCTCGGGAAGTCGGAGGGTGGGGGCGCCACAGCGTACCGGGTCAGGTGGGGCTCGTGTGGGATGCCGGCGACGTGCCGGTGGTACGGGCGGGGGGCGGCGCCGGGGCCGTACCCCGCGCGGGGGGGGGGGAGGGGAGGGGGGGGTGGGGGGGGTG
>NZ_JBEXHY010000236.1:0-3789 GCF_040608295.1 Micromonospora sp. NPDC005197
ACCTTGCTCGACACAAGCTGATCTATCAGAAGTCCCGTTCGCGTCTCCAAAGCCCTTGACTCAAGTCCCGATCGCCAAACGCAACAGCGTTGACAACAAGGATCGAGCGTGATCATGAAGGCTGCGCGAAGGTGGCGGACGAGCGGCCGGCGGGAGGCGGCCGGGTGGCCCCGCCGCCGTGCTCGGTTGAGGGGTGAGCTGGGCGGGTAGGCTCGCAGGTCGGGCACCCACACCCCGGGTGACCGGCGGCCACCCGACCGGGCGGCCACGAGCGGGGCTGCCGGACCGGCGGCCACGACCGGGCGGATCCCGTACGACGGGACGACGCCGAGGAAGCGCAGCCATGATCAGTGTTTTCGACCTCTTCAGCGTCGGCATCGGGCCGTCCAGCTCGCACACGGTCGGGCCGATGCGGGCCGCCCGTACGTTCGTGGCCGGGCTCAAGGCCGACGGGCTGCTCACCGAGACGGCGCGGGTGCAGGCCGAGCTGTTCGGTTCGCTGGGCGCGACCGGGCACGGGCACGGCAGCGACCGGGCGGTGCTGCTGGGGCTGGCCGGCGAGGCGCCGGAGACGGTCGACACCGACACCGTCGGTCCTCGGGTCGAGCGGATCCGCGCCGAGCGGCGGATCAGTCTGCTGGGTGCGCACGAGATCGACTTCGATCCGGACCGGGACCTGACGCTGCACCGTCGCCGGTCGCTGCCGTACCACCCGAACGGGATGACCTTCGTGGCCTTCGACGCGGCCGGGGAGCAGGTCCGGGCCCGCAGCTACTACTCCGTCGGCGGTGGCTTCGTGGTGGACGAGGCGGCGGCGGGCGCGGACCGCATCAAGCCGGACAGCACGCGGGTGCGATACCCGTTCCTGACCGGGGCACAGCTCCTCGACGTCACCACCCGCACCGGGCTGTCGATCAGCGAGGTGATGCTCGCCAACGAGCGCTCGTGGCGCAGCGAGGCGGAGATCCGGGCCGGCCTGCTGGAAATCTGGCGGGTCATGCGGGAGTGCGTGCAGCGCGGCTATGAGCGGGACGGCGTACTCCCTGGTGGGTTGAAGGTCCGGCGGCGCGCGGCGGAGTTGCGGCGCGGCCTGGAGGCGGAGGTCGGGACGCCCGATCCGCTGCACGCCATGGACTGGGTGACACTGTTCGCCCTCGCGGTGAACGAGGAGAACGCGGCCGGCGGTCGGGTGGTGACCGCGCCGACGAACGGCGCGGCGGGGATCATCCCGGCGGTGCTGCACTACTACAGCCGCTTCATCGAAAAAGCCGACGACGACGGCGTGGTGCGGTTCCTGCTGGCGGCCGGCGCGATCGGCGTGCTGTTCAAGGAGAACGCGTCGATCTCCGGCGCGGAGGTCGGCTGTCAGGGTGAGGTCGGCTCGGCCTGCTCGATGGCGGCGGCGGGGCTGGCCGAGGTGCTCGGTGGCACTCCGGAACAGGTGGAGAACGCCGCCGAGATCGGGATGGAGCACAACCTCGGGTTGACCTGTGACCCGGTGGGTGGCCTGGTGCAGATCCCCTGCATCGAGCGGAACGCGGTGGCTAGCATCAAGGCGATCACGGCCGCCCGGTTGGCCCTGCGCGGCGACGGCGTGCACAAGGTGTCGCTGGACAAGGTCATCAAGACCATGCGGGAGACGGGCGCCGACATGAAGGTCAAGTACAAGGAGACGGCGCGGGGCGGTCTGGCCGTCAACGTGATCGAGTGCTGAACCCCGCCGATTCGGGGCATTCGTTCACCGACTGCTAACCTGGCGTCCGTTTTCAGGAGGCGGGAGGCTGCGGTGACCTCTGGCGTCGCGGCCCTGTGGTCGCACCGCAACTCGCTGCGCATCCTGGTCCGACGGGATCTGGCGGTCAAGTACCAGCAGTCGGTGCTGGGTTACTTCTGGTCGCTGATCGAGCCACTCGGCATGGGCGCCATCTACTGGTTCGTCTTCGGGGTGCTCTACTCCCGCGACACCGGTCGGCACCTCGGCGAGGCGGCCGGGTCGTACCCGTTGTTCCTGATCACCGGGATCTTCGCCTGGATGTGGGCCAGTTCGGCGTTGAGCGAGGCCACCAACGCGCTGACCGGCCAGTCCCGGCTGATCACCACGATGAACGTGCCGCGGCAGGTGTTCCCGATCGGCCGGGTCACCGGTCGGTTCGCCGAGTACGCGGCCGGCCTGCCGATCCTGATCGGTATCGCGGTGATCTACGCGGCGCGCGGCAAGATCCACCCCGGCTGGTCGCTGCTCGCCCTGCCGCTCGCCGTGGCGGTGCAGGCGGTGCTGCTGATCGGGCTGGCCCTGCTGTTGTCCGCGTGGAACGTGCTGATGCGCGACGTGGAGCGGTTCCTGCGGCTGATCATCCGGGTGCTGTTCTACGCCACGCCGATCATCTATCCGCTCAGCCTGGTCCGGGAGTCCGGCCTGCCGGGCTGGCTGAAGGTGGTGTACGAGCTGAACCCGCTGGTCGGGATCTTCCAGCTGCACCACGCGATCTGGTACCCGGACGAGTTCCCGGACACCCGCCTGCTCGCCACCACGGTCGTCGGCAGCCTGCTGGTGCTGGCCGCCGGTTGGTGGTCGTTCCGCCGGTTGGAACCCGCCGTGCTCAAGGAACTCTGACGTGGCCGCGCCGATCATCGAGGCGGACGGTCTGGGCATCCGGTTCGTCCGCAACCGGCGCCGCCAACTGCGGCTGCGCGAGCTGTTCATCCACCGGGGCGCCCGGGGCGCCCTGCCCGGCCAGTTCTGGCCGCTGCGCGACGTGTCGTTCACCGTCGAGCCGGGCGAGACCGTCGGGGTGATCGGCCGCAACGGCACCGGCAAGAGCACCCTGCTGCGGCTGATCGCCGGGGTGCTCATTCCCGACGAGGGCGACATCCGGGTGCACGGCGCGGTGGCGCCGCTGCTGGAGTTGTCCGCCGGCTTCTCCAACGACCTGACCGGGCGGGAGAACCTGCACCTGGTCGGTGGGCTGCACGGGCTGTCGACGAGCTACCTGAAGCGGCACTTCGACGAGATCGTCGAGTTCGCCGGTGAGCAGGTGGAACGGGCCATCGACACGTCGGTGCGGCACTACTCGTCGGGAATGAAGGTGCGGCTCGGCTTCGCGATCATCTCGCACCTGCCGCACCCGATCCTGCTGATGGACGAGGTGACCGCGGTCGGCGACGCGGAGTTCCGCAAGAAGTGTTACGCGACGATTGAACGTCTGCTCGGGGAGGGGCGCACGCTCGTGCTGGTGTCACACAACGAAAAGGACCTGACCCGGTTCTGCCGTCGGGGGTTGTACCTCGACGCGGGCCGGTTGACGCTCGACGGCACCATCGCCGAGGCGCTCGACGCGTACCACGCCGCGGTTCCGCGGTGACGCTCGCGATCGTGCTCGCCGCCGGGACGGCCGCGGCGAGCCTGCGCACCGCGTCCGGCGAGCCGCTGGCCGACCGACTCGCCGCCCAGCTGGGCCGGGCCGGGGCGGCCGACGTGCGCTTCGCCGCCACCCTCGACGAGCTGGCCGCGCTGGCCGACGCCGCCGACGGGCCGCTGCTGATCAGTGGCACCGACCTGGTGGCGCACACCGCCGTACTGCGGCACCTCGCCACCAGCCCGGTGGGACCGACCGTGGCACTGGTGCTGACCGACCCGCCGGTGCCCGGACGGACCGCCGTGCGCGAGGAGCGCGGCCAGATCGTCGACGCCGGCCCGCTGGACGCCCTCGACGGTGACGCGACCGGCGTGTTCGGTGGCGCGTTGCGCGTCGGCGTCGACGACCTGCCGACCCTGGCCGCCGCCGCGCG
>NZ_JBEXHY010000237.1:0-3571 GCF_040608295.1 Micromonospora sp. NPDC005197
CCAGTTCCACATGGCCTGCGGGTCGGCCTGCCAGGCTTGCCAGCACATCGGGTCCGCCGCGCCCCCCCCGCCCCCCCCGCCGCCCCCCCGGGGCGCGGCCCCGCCCCCCCCGCTCAGCCGCGGGTGCGGCTGAGCGCCAGTCCGCCGAGGCCCAGGGCGGCCAACCCCACCACCAGGGCCACGTACGCCCCGCCCCGACCGTTACCGGTGCCGATCCCGCCGTCGGAGGTCGCCACCACCAGCGCGCCGAGGCCCACACCGAGCAGTCCCGACGCGAGGGCCACCACGGCGCCGAGTGTGCCGTTGCCGGTACCGACGCGACTGGCCGGTCGGGCCAGGGCCACCGCGCCGACGATCACCCCCGCCAGGGCCAGCAGACCACCCACGCTCGCCCCGAGCCGCCCGGCGCTCATGGTGGTGACGGTGGCCGCCAACGGCTGGGCGGAGGTGTGGGCGGCGGCCGGCGCGGCGAGCCCGAGACCCCCGAGCAGGGCGGACGCGGCAGCGGTGAACACCAGCCGCGCCGCCGACGTGTTTCCTGACCGGAACATGCGCATCTCCTTCTCGGACGTCGTGGTTGCCGTTCGATCGTGTCGCCGCGTCGGCCGCCGGTCGTCCGGCCGCCGGAGGCTTTTCGCGCTGCCACTGTGGGCGCAGGCGACTGCCGCGTACGGCGTGCGTGCCGCGCGTCTACCGCGGACGTGGTAGTCGCCGGTCGTTCGCGCGCAGGAGTCGCTCGGGGCGTACCTCGGGCTAGGGTGCGCCCATGAGCACAGGGCGTGCCGGTGTCCGGGACTGGGCCATCGCCGTCGGCGTGGCGGCGGTGCTGCTGGTCGCCGGGCTGTCCGCGGACCGGTCCACCCTCGACAGCGACCTGCTGGGTTATCCGCTGCTGGCCGCCGGTGGTCTGGCGCTGGCGGCGCGCCGTCGGTGGCCCGTCGCCGTCCTGGCCGTCACCGGGCTGTGCGCCGTGGGGTACCAGGCGGTCGGTTTCGACGTGCCGGCCGTCGCCTTCCTGTTCGCGGTGTACACCGGTGTGCGGGCCGGCCACCGCGTCGTCACGGTCGTCGCCGCCGTGCTGATGCTTGTCGCTCTGCCCCTCACGGCTCTCGCCCCGCCGCAGGACCTGCCGCTGGGCGAGGCGCTCGCACGGGCCCGGGGCGCGCTCGAGGTGGCGTGGCTGATCGCCGCAGGCGCCGCCGGTGAGGCGTTGCGGCAGGCCGAGCGGCGGGCCGACGAGGCCGAGCGCACCCGGGAGGAGACCGCGCGCCGCCGCGCCGACGAGGAGCGGCTGCACATCGCGCGGGAGCTGCACGATTCCCTCACCCACCAGATCTCGATCATCAAGGTGCAGGCCGAGGTGGCCGTCCACCTGGCCCGCCGACGCGGCGAGGCGGTGCCGGAGGCGCTGCTGGCGATCCGGGAGGCCGGCCGTGAGGCGAGCCGGGAGTTGCGCGCGACCCTGGAGGCCCTGCGGGACGACGGCAGGAACCCGCCGCGCGGCCTCGAACACCTGCCGGAGTTGGTGCAGCGGGCCCGGATGGCCGGGCTGGACGCGACGTTGACGGTCGAGGGCGAACGACAGGCCGTGCCGGCGGCGGTGGACCGGACGGCCTACCGGATCGTGCAGGAGTCCCTCACCAACGTCGCCCGGCACGCCGCCGCGGCCACGGCGTCGGTCCGCGTCGACTACCGTCCGGACGCCCTCGCGATCCGCGTCGACGACGACGGCACGGCCACGCTGGCCACCGTGCCAAAGCCCGGAGTCGGGCTGCTCGGGATGCGCGAACGGGTCACCGCCCTGGGCGGTCGCCTCCACGCGGCGCCGCGGGACGAGGGTGGCTTCACCGTCCACGCGGAACTTCCCGTCGGTCCGCCCGGATGATCCGCGTCCTGCTGGTCGACGACCAGGCGCTGCTGCGCAGCGGCTTCCGCGCGCTCCTCGACATCGAGGACGACATCGAGGTGGTGGCCGAGGCCGCCGACGGCCGGGAGGGGGTCGCCCTCGCCCGGCGTCACCTGCCCGACATCGCGCTCATCGACATCCAGATGCCGGTGCTGGACGGCATCGAGGCGACCCGGCTCATCGCCGCCGACCCGGCCCTGGCCGGGGTGCACGTCGTGATCCTGACCAACTACGGCCTCGACGAACACGTCTTTCACGCGCTGCGCGCCGGCGCCGCCGGCTTCCTCGTCAAGGACATCGAGCCGGAGGACTTCCTGCATGCCGTACGCGTCGCCGCGCGGGGTGACGCGCTGCTCGCGCCGTCGATCACCCGCCGGCTCATCGACCGGTACGTCGCCGAGCCGCGCCACCTGCGGGCCCCGACCGGCCTGCGGGAGTTGACCACCCGGGAACGCGAAGCCGTCGTCCTGGTCGCCCAGGGCCTGTCGAACGACGAGATCGCCACGCGGATGGTGATCAGCTCACTGACCGCCAAGACCCACATCAACCGGGCCATGGCCAAGCTGCACGCCCGCGACCGCGCCCAACTCGTGGTCGTCGCGTACGAGTCCGGCCTGGTGGCCCCGCGCCAGGACTGACCCTCGGCGGCTCGCCGCGGACCAGGGGCTGCGAGCGGGCTTGCCGCGCGGGGTCCGGTCCGGCGCGTGCCATGATTGCGCCCATGGGCAAGCAGCAGCACGTCGGCGGGGCCGACCGGGACAGCGGGTCGGGCACGGCGGCCGACCGTCCGATCGGTGATGGGGCGGACGCGCGGCTCGCCGTCGCACACGACCCCACAACGCCACAGATGACCCTCATCGACCTGGCGTCCGACGCGTCGGTCGCGGTCCGCAAGGCGGTCGCGGCCCGGCCGGACGCGCCCGCGCAGGCCCTGCGGTCGTTGACCCGCGACCATGATCGTCATGTCCGGGAGGCCGTGGCGCGCAATCCCGCGACCTCGGTCGGCAATCTCCTGCGTCTGGTCAAGGACGCGGACCGGTGGGTCCGCTGGGCCGTCGCCGGCAACCCGGCCTGCGACGAGTCGGTCCGCCGGGTGATGGCAGCCGCACCCGACAAGGAGCTTCGGGGCCTGCTCGCCGAGACCCGCGAGTTGGAGCCCGAGCTGGCGGCCCAGCTGGTCGACGACGTCTCACCCGAGGTGCGGGAACGACTCGCCACGCACACCCACGATCCGGACGTCATCGTCGCCCTGCTGGCCGACCGCACCGTCCGCGTCCGCAAGGGGCTCGCCCGCAACCCGCGGACCACCGCCGCGCAGCGCAGCGCCCTGGCCAGGGACCCGGCGGTCGACGTGCGGGCCGCGCTGGTCCGCGCGCTGGAGCTGGACGAGGAGGATCTGGCGGCCCTGGTCGACGACCGTTCGGTGCAGGTCCGGCTGGCGATGGCCACGTCGGAGATCATCCCGGCGCACGTCCGGCGGACGCTCGAAGGCGATCCCGACGACATGGTGGCCGCCGCGGCACGGGACTTCCGCCCCGGAGCCGGCAGCTCCCCGGTGGTGCGGGCTCCCCGCATCGGTTCCCGGCGCTCCGGCACCGGCCCGGGCCGCCCGGGCCGCGCCGCGCGCTGAGGCCGGGTCGTGCTGAGGTCGCGCCGCGCGCTGAG
>NZ_JBEXHY010000238.1:0-3520 GCF_040608295.1 Micromonospora sp. NPDC005197
GGCCCCCCGGCCAAGGGGGGGGGGCCCCACCCAGCGCGGGGGGGGGGCGGGCGTGGGGGGGGGGGGGGGGCCCGCGCCCCCCCCCCCCCCCGGCCCCCCCCCACCACGTGTCAGCCGGTGGTGAGGACGAACTTCTCCCAGGCCCCGACGGACGTACGGTTGGCGATCAGTGACCCGGCCCCGGCGTTCTCCGCGCACACGATCTGGTTGTTGACCGTGGCGCGCAGACTGACCGTCCCATCCGAGTTGGTGATGAGCTGGAAGGTCTCCCACGACCCGACCGACGTGGCGTTGGCGACCAACGCTGCGGCGCCGGCGTTCGTGGCCGAAACGTAGAGCCCGTTGGCACGTGACCGCAGCGCGATGTTGCCGTTGCCGGCGTCCACCCGGTCGAACTGCTCGGTCGTGCCGACGCTGGCCTTGTTGGCGATCAACGCGGTGCTGCCGACCGCCGACACGTACTGGTTGTTGACCTGCGCCCGCAGCGTGCTCACCGGCGTGCTGCCACCGGTGCCGGTGGTGAAGGTGAACGCGTCGACATCGAACAGGTAGCCCGACCCGCCCTTGAAGACCAGGTACAGCGTGGTCGACGCGCTGGGCGGGTTGCTGATAGTGGCTGACGCATCGACGAACGTCTCCCAGTTGCCGGTCACCGGAACCGTGACCGTGCCCAGCAGAGTGCCGGTGGCCGACCCGGTCCGGACCTCGATGGTGCCACCGGCGCCGGCCGACGACGCCCGCACGGTGATGCGGTTGGCGTTGGCCAGGTTGTACGGCGTGTACGAGATCCAGTCGTTGTTCTCGATGAACCCGGCCGTGCGGCCACCCTCGGCGCTGGTGTGGTCGGTGGCCTGGACACCGGACGTCGCGCCGAAGTGCTCACCCTGGCGGTGCTTCGGTTGCAGCGTCCTGATGCTGTGCGTGGTCAGACCGCCGTTGTCGGTGTAGGCGGCGTCGAAGACCCCGTAGATGTTGGCCGCGGAGTCGTGCTCCCCGTCGGTCGGCACGGTGATCGAGCCGCTGCACCCGTTCTTCGAGGTGATCTGGTGAGCGTGGCTGTCGTGGCCCAGCGCGTACGTCAGGCTCACCTTGGAACAGTCGATCGTGCCGTCCTGCGGGTCGCTCACGCTGATCTGGTACGACACCGTGTCACCGAAGTTGAACAGCTGCCCGTCGACGGGCGAGGTCAGCGTCACCGTCGGCGCGGTGTTTCCCACGGTGATGACCAGGCTCGCCGTACCGGTCAGGCCGGCCGGGTCGGTGACCTTCAGGGTGGGGGAGTAGGTGCCGTTGGTGGTGTACGTCTTGGTGGGGTTGGCCGCCGTCGACGTGGTGCCGTCGCCGAACGTCCACAGGTAGCTCAGCGCCCCGCCCTCGGGGTCGGAGCTGCCAGCCGACGAGAAGTTCACCGTCAACGGGTTGGCCCCCGACGTGGGGTTCGCCGAGGCGACCGCGATGGGGTTGCGATTGCCGCCGCCGATGTACTCGATCCGGAACAGCGCCTGGTTGTTCGAGCCGGTGCCGTAGTCCAGCACGTACAGCGCGCCGTCCGGGCCGAAGGCCATGTCCATGACCTGGGTGCCGCTCCACGGGAACGAGGAGATCTCGCCGCGGGAGCCGTCGGCGTTGATGGCGATCGGCTTGATCCAGCGTCGGCCGTACTCGCCGGCGAAGAACTGGCCGTTGAGCGACTGCGGGAACTTGATGCTGGAGTTGAGCGAGGCGTCGTACCGGTAGACCGGCCCGGCCATGGGCGACTCGGAGCCGCTGCCGAACTCCGACGGTGATCCGGAGTCGCCGGCGTACTTGATCCAGGCCGGCTTCGCCGCGGGCAGCGTGCCGAGGCCCGTGTTGCGGAACGAGTTGTTGGTCGGCCCGCCCGTGCAGTTGTACTTCGACTGCGACGGCCCGGACGGGAACGTGTATTCATTGTATGTTTCGGTGCTCGTGTTGCTGCCGGTGCAGTACGGCCAGCCGAAGTTTCCGGGCGCCGTGATGCGGTTGAACTCCACCTGACCCTGCGGACCCCGGCTGGAGTTGGTGCTCCCGGCGTCCGGGCCGTAGTCGCCGACGTAGACGACGCCGGTCGCCTTGTCGACGCTCATCCGGAACGGGTTGCGCATACCCATCGCGTAGATCTCCGGACGGGTGTTGGCCGTGCCGGGCGCGAACAGGTTGCCCGACGGGATCGTGTACGTCCCGTCCGCCTGCGGCTTGATCCGCAGCACCTTGCCCCGCAGGTCGTTGGTGTTGCCCGCCGAGCGCTGGGCGTCGAACTGCGGGTTGCGGTCGGTCCGCTCGTCCAGCGGCGCGTAGCCCGACGACTCGAACGGGTTGGTGTCGTCGCCGGTGGTCAGGTACAGGTTGCCGGCGGCGTCGAAGTCCAGGTCACCGCCGACGTGGCAGCACTGCCCACGGTCGTTGGCGACCTGGAGCACGATCTTCTCGCTGCTCAGGTTGAGCGTGTCGTCGCTGTTGAGGGTGAACCGGGACAGCCGCAGGTGCCCCTTCCACCGGTCCCAGTCCGACTGCGTGCCGGTGGTGGGGGCGTCCCCGGACGGGGTGCTCAACGTGGGCGAGTAGTACAGGTAGATCCATCTGTTGGTGGCGAAGTTGGGGTCGACGGCGACGCCCTGCAACCCCTCCTCGTCGTGCGTGTAGACGGACAGGGTGCCGGAGACCTTGGTGTTGCCTGCCACGTCGGTGACCCGCAGGACGCCGTTGCGGGCGGTGTGCAGCACCGAGCGGTTGGGCAGGATGGCCAGGGACATGGCCTCGCCCAGCTCGGCCGAGCCGGTGGCGAGTTTGACCTGCTGATAGTCGCTGGCGGGGATAACCACCGCCTGGGCGGCGGTGGAGGGTGCGGCCACGGCCAGGGTCACACTCGCGACGGTGGTGACCGCCGCGACGAGTGCCCGGGACCAGCGCCGGGGGTTCGAGAGCATGATCGTCCTTCCTCGACGACCAGGGCCGGGCGTGCGGGGGCGCACCACGGCCAGGTGAGGGTGGTGAAGAAGCGAGCCGCGGCGCGGTCAGTTGGTGACGAGGTTGAACTTCTCCCACTGGCCGATGGAGGTCCGGTTGGCGATCAGCGGGGAGGAGCCCCCGTTGTCGGCGGCCACGTACCGGCTGTTCACGGTGGCCCGCAGGCTGACCGTGCCGTCGGAGTTGCGGATCAGCTGGAAGGTCTCCCACGCGCCGGCGGTGGCCCGGTTGGCGATCAGCGCGGCGGCCCCGGCGTTCTCGGCGGCGACGTACTGCCCGTTGCTCTTGGCGCGCAGCGCGACGTTGCCGTTGGCGAGGTTGACCAGTTCGAACCGCTCGCTGGTCCCGGCGGAGGTCTTGTTGGCGATCAGCGGGGTGGTGGCGTTGGGCGCGCTGACGTACTGGTTGTTGGCGAGGGCACGCAGGGTGGAACCGGTGGCGGCGGGCGGCGGGGTGGTCGGCGGGGCAGTCGTCGGCGGGGCCGTGGTGGGCGGCGCGGTGGTCGGCGGCGCGGTGGTGGGCGGCGCGGTGGGCG
>NZ_JBEXHY010000239.1:0-3490 GCF_040608295.1 Micromonospora sp. NPDC005197
CCGCCGGCCGGGCGACAGGTCCGGCTCTGGTACCGGGCCGGCGGCGGTCCGACCGGCAACGTGGCGGCCGGCACGCTGACCAGCCTGCGCGATCCACTACCCGGGGTACGGGTCGACAACCCCGCGCCCGCGGCCGGCGGCCGGGAGATGGAGGCGCTGGAATCGGTGCTGCTGCGCGGCCCGTACGAGTTCTTCGCCCAGCAGCGCGCCGTCACCGCCCGCGACTTCGAGGTGCTGGCCACCAGCTCCGGCGCGGTGGCGCGGGCCCGCGCGTTCACCCGCTCGGCCGTCTACAGCTTCGCCCGGCCCGGTGAGGTCGAGGTGGTGCTGGTGCCGTACGTGCCGCCGACGGCCCGCCCGGGCGGCCGGCTGCCGGTGGCGGTGCTGCGCGAGCACGAGGTGCCCGAGGCCCGCCACCGCGTCGAGGGCGACCTGGAACAGCGCCGGATGGTCGGGATCCGCTCGCGGGCCACCTGGGCCCGGTTCAAGGCGGTGTCGGTGCGGGCCCGGGTGGTGGTGCGCCGGGAGGAGGACGTGGACGCGGTCCGGCGACGCATCCACGACCGGCTGCACCAGACGCTCAGCCCGCTGCCCACCGCGCTCAACCCGACCGGGTGGCCGTTCGGTGAGCCGCTGCGCGCGTCCAACGTGTACCGGTTGTTGGAGCACGCCGAGCCGGGCGTGCGCTACGTCGAGTCGGTGCGGTTCGTGGTCGACGAGGCCCCCGACGCCGAGGTCCGCGCCCTCGCCGTCGACCAGTACCAGCCGCGCACCTGGTACGCCGGACGCGGCCCGGTGCTGTTCCGCTCCAGCAACGCGGGCTCCGGCTGGGAGCCGGCCGGCCGGTTCGACGACGAGACCGTGCTGCGGGTGGCGCCCGCGCCCGCGCCGGTGCGACCGGGCATCGTCGCGCGCCCCGGCTCGGTGGCCGTGGTGACGCTGCGCGCCTCGGGCGGCTCCCGGGTGCACCTGAGCACCGACCTGGGTGAGACGTGGTCGCTGCTGACCGACCTGGACTCGCGCATCTCCGACGTGGCGTGGCTGGACCGCGACGGCGCCGGCGCGCTGCTGGTGGCGACCGACACCGGGCTGTACGAGGTGTCGCTGCTGCCCGGCGCGGTGCCGTTGCAGATCCTCGTCGATTCGTCCGACGCCGACCGGGGCTTCTACGCCGTACGCGCGTTCGTCTCCGAGCGGGGCGCTCCCGGTGTGGCGGTCGCCGCGCAGGCGGGCTTCGGGGTGTACCTGTCGACCGCCGGTGGCCGGCCGGGCAGCTTCGCGCACGTCGGCCTCTCCAACGTGGACAACCGGGTCCTCGCGGTGCAGTACGACGGCCCGGCCACCCTGCTGTGGAGCGGCGCGGGCGAGCCGGACCCGAAGAAGCCCGGCCAGGGCTGCCACCGCACCCGGCTGTTCGAGTCCGACGTGCAGTGGCAGACCGTGCAGAGCGGCTGGATCGGCGGGACCTGCCGCGACCTGGCGTTCGCCGGATCGCAGGCCCTCGCCGCCACGCAGAGCGGCGGGGTGCTGCGGCTGGACACCCTCGCGGCCCAGCCGCAGTGGCAGTCGGTGTCGGTCAACTGCGGGCTGCCGCTGCGCGACCGGACCCGGTTCGTGCCGGTGGACGCCGTCGCCGTGAGCGGCCCGGCGACCGTCGGTGCGAACGGTCCCACGGCGGGCGACCGACTGGTCCTGGCCTGCGGTGAGCGCGGCGTGTACCGCAGTGCCGACGCGGTCAACTGGACCGCCAGCGCCAACCAGGCCACCGCCGACGTGGTGACCGTCCCGGACACGTGGCTGCTCTGCTCCGGCGAGCACGACATCGAGGTGGTGCGCCAGGATGCGACGCTCGGCGATTGAGCGGCTGCTGCCCGCCGCCTACCAGCGGGCGTGCGTGCCGGGCAGCGTGCTCTGGGCGCTGCTGGACGTCATGGAGGGGCTGCACGCTCCGGACGAGGCGATCCTCGCCGAGGTGGACGCCCTGTTCGACCCGTACCGGGCGCCCGACCACCTGGTCGTGCGGTTGACCCGCTGGGTGGCGATGGACCACGTGGTGGCCTCGCCCCGACCGGACGCCCCGCTGCCGCTGCCGGTGGGCCGGCTCCGTGACCTGGTGGCCAACGGCGCGCTGCTGGCCCGGTGGCGCGGCACCCCGTACGGGATGCGCCGAGCGCTGGAGCTGGCCACCGGGTTGCCGGGGTTCGTCATCGACGAACCCGACGAGCGGCCCTTCCACATCGTGGTGCGGGTGCCGGCGGCCGCCGCCGGTCAGCTCGCCGTGATCACCCGAATCGTCGAGGCGGAGAAGCCCGCGTCGACCACCGCCGAGATCGTCGTCGCCGCTTCGCCGCCACCCACCCCGCCGAGCGCGACACCGTCCGCAGAGGAGCCGTCATGACCACCGAATGGACCGTCGTCGCCGCCGCGTCGCAGTTCACCCTGGATGCCGCCAACCACGGCGAGCTGACCTTCACCGTCTCCAATCCGGGCCTGGCGCCCGACACCGTGGTCTTCGACGTGGCACCCGGCGAGGGCAGCCAGCGGGCCTGGTTCACGGTCACCGAGCCGCAGCGGGTGGTCCCCGGGCAGGGCTCGGTCTCCTTCCTGGTCCGCCTCGCCGTACCGGCGGGCACCGCGCCGCGCCGCTACGACATGACCGGGTTCGCGTACTCGGCGAACACCGCGCCGGAGGAGAGCTCGCGCTCCAGCGGCCGGGTGACGTACGAGGTCCGCGCGGTCGCCGCGCCGAAGCGGACGCCCTGGCCGTGGATCGCCGCCGCGGCGGCGCTGGTGCTGGTGGTCGGCGGCGTGGTCGGCTACCTGCTGACCCGCCCCGACGGCACACCCACACCGGGCACGCCACGGGTCGTGACGGTGGAGGCGGAGAGCCTGGTCGACGGCGCTCGAATCGAATCCCCGGCGAAGACCGCCGCGGCGGTCGGGGCGCAACCGAACTGCTGCGACGTGACCTGGTCGGGCGACAAGCAGCTGTTCTTCGCCGGCCTGGCACCCGGCGACCGGGTGAGCGTCACGGTCGAGCTGCCCGCCGACGCGCTCTGGCGGTTCTCCACCAGGCGCACCACGTCCTTCGACTACGCCAACACCATCTGGCAGGTCGACGGGGTGCAGCTCGGCGGCACCTTCTTCGGCTTCACGCCGACGGTCGTCCTGCAGGACTTCACCGACGTGGGCACCGTCCGGCTCGGGCCGGGTCGGCACACGCTCACCCTGGTCGCGGTGGGCAAGACGCAGGGCTTCGACAGGTACTTCGCCGGCGTGGACCAGATCCGGTTCACCGAGGTGACCGGGGCGGTCGCGCAGCGATGAGCGGTCGGCAGAAGGTGGTGCTGGTGACCCTGGCGGTGCTGCTGGTGGCGTTCTTCGTCCTCGCCGTCGGTGTCTCCGGCGGCGACCAGGGCCGCGCGGACGATCCGCCAGTCGCCGCTCTGGTACACGTC
Organism: Micromonospora sp. NPDC005197; assembly: GCF_040608295.1. Classification (NCBI taxonomy): domain Bacteria; kingdom Bacillati; phylum Actinomycetota; class Actinomycetes; order Micromonosporales; family Micromonosporaceae; genus Micromonospora; species Micromonospora sp. NPDC005197. Next base: position 3,459 of record NZ_JBEXHY010000239.1, read on the forward strand.
GACGGTCTCCGAGGCGACCTGGATCAACGACT
>NZ_JBEXHY010000240.1:0-3488 GCF_040608295.1 Micromonospora sp. NPDC005197
GCCGGCCGAGCCCGCCGTCCAGCTCGCGGGCCCCGGTGGCCAGGCGGAACAGCCCGCCGCGCAGCTGCTCGGCCCCGGTCGCCGCGTCGCCGAGACCGTCGCGCAGCTCGGCGCTGCCGTCGGCGAGGGTGCCCAGCCCGGCCGCCAGCTCGTCGACCTTGCTCCGCGCGGCGGCCACGTCGTCGGCCAGGTGCGGCGCCGCGGCGGCGATCTGCCGCGCCGTGGCGGCCACCGCGCTCATCCGCTCGCGCAGCGCGGTCAGGTCGGCCTGGTCGAGACCACCGACCACCGCCCGCGCCGCCTCGACTCCGGCCACCGCGGCCGCCCTCGCGGCGACGACGTCCGGATCGTCGGCCAACTCCGGGTGCGCGGCGACCAGTGCGTCGAGCCGATCGCGCACCACCTGGGCCTGGGCCTGGGCCTTCTGCGCACGCTGCGGCAGAGCATCCAGGCCGTCGGCGAGCGCCTGCGCCCCGTCGGCGATGGCCGTCGCCGACCGCTCGATCCGCTCGGCGTTCTCCCGCAGGACCGGCTCGATCCTCGCGGCCGCACCGTCCACCCTGCTGGCCACCGCGCGGGTCGCCGTCGCGGCCCGGGCGGTGCCGTCGGCGAGCTGCGCGGCGCCGGTCCGCAGTTGATCCAGCCCGGTGGCCAACTCGTCGGCACCCCGCGCGCTCGCGTCCAGGCCGGCGGAGAGCCGGCCGGCCCCGGCGGCGGAGCTGTCCAACCCGTCGGCAACCTGCCCGGCACCGTCGGCCGAGCTGTCCAACCCGTCGGCGATCCGACCCGCGCCCGCCTCGGAGCTGCCCAGCCCGTCGGCGAGCTGACCGGCGCCATCGGCGGCCCGACCCGTCTCGGCCTTGGCATCGGTGAAGCCCACCAGCATCCGGGCGAAGTAACCGGACGCGGCGCTCTCCGCCGCGGCGGCCCGGATCTCGCTGAACGCCGAACGGGCGAGCAGACCCGACAGATAGTTGGTGGCGTCGTCGTTGACCACCTTCAGCTCGCCCCGATGGGCCGGCTGGCCGGGCTCGGGGCTCGCGGCGAGCGTCGCCGAGAAGTCCGCCGGAATGGAGAACACCAGGTGGTACCGGCCGCTGCGCAACCCCGCGTCGGCGTCCTCGGCATCGGTGACCTGCCAGCCGAACACCCGGCGGTCGATCAGCTCGTCGGTCAGGTCCTGCCCGGCGTGCACCACCGACCCGTCGCTGGCCGTCGCCGGCCGGTCGGCGTTCACCAGGGCGACCGGAATCCGGTCCATCTTTCCGTACGGATCCCAGAAGGCGTAGAGGTAGAGCGCCCCGTACAGCAGCGGCACGACGGTCAGCACGGCCAGCGCGGCGCGCGGCAGCCGGCCCCGGGTCATCCGGCGCAACTCGAACCAGGCCAGTCGGACAACACTCATCGGTTCACCTCGGTGTACTGGTCGGCAGCAGCGGTTACTCGTGGGCCCAGTCGGTGCACGATCGACGGCGAATGCGGTTCCACCTCGCGGGCGGTCACCACCACCGCGATGCCCCGGTCGGTCAGCCGACCGAGAAGGTCCCAGAGCAGGGCACGGTCCGCACCGTCCGTACCCGCGTCGATGTCGTCGGCGAGGATCAACCCCGGCCCCGCGAGGGTGGCGAGCACCAGCCCGAGTATCTGGCGCTGCACCGGGGTCAGGTCCCGTCCTCGGCTGGCCGGGTCGAGCGGGACGTCCGTGCCCAGTCCGGCGCCTTCGATCACGGCGGCGACCGCGTCCCGCCGGCCCTGCCTCGGCGACCGGCGCCGGCCAGTCGGTCGACCGCCCACCGTGCCGTACCCGAAGAACCCGCGACGGCCCGTCGACCTTCGGTCGCGTCCGCCCCCGCCTTCGCCTCCGCCTTGGCCTTGGCCTTCGCCCCCGCCTTGGCCTTCGCCTTGGCCTTCGCCTTCGCCTTCGGCAGGGTCGGCAAGCTCGGCAGCGTCGGCAAGCTCGGCAGCTGCGAACTCGCCTGCCGCACCCGGACGAAGGGCCGTCGGCCCGGCACGGTCAGCTCGCCGCCCGAGCAGCGACAGTCGTTCCGAGATGTGCTCGGCGACCGTCAGCTCCGGGTCGTGCTCGTGCACCCCGGCCACCTGACCGAGCGCCGCCACCGCACGGAGCTCCAACTGCCCTTCGCTCGTGGGGAAGCGGTTCGCCAGGGCGAGAAGCAGAGAGGTCCGTCCGCTACCGGGGGCCCCGACGATCGCGTGCAGCTCACCCGCGTTGACCGCAAGGTCGACACCCCGAAAAACCCACCCCCGAGAGGTACGCAGGCCAAGACCCCTCGCCTCGACGACCACCACGCCCACCCCGATCACTGTACTGACTAGTCAGTCTAAAAACATGACCCAGCATAGGCGTGATGGTCGGGTTCGCGCCCGTCTGGGACGCGTGATCCCGGTCATCACGGGAGCGTGGATGCGAGCCACACGGCCGGCTCCGCCGCTCCGGCTTGATCAACACGAGATCGGCGATGTCGGGGTATCAACCCGCCCCGGACACCCCGACATCGGCGATCCCGAGTCGATCACCGCCCGCACGCACCCTGTCGACGGCGTCCACCGCCCCGAATGGGCGGGATGTCCGTTTCCGAGAGACCGTCGGGGCGGGATGTCCGGTCTGGGGGGCCGTCGTGTGGCGGGACATCCGTTGCCGGAGGGCCGTCGGTGCGGGATGTCCGTTTCGGGGGGCTGCTGGGGTGTGACCGGTCGCATCCGTGGGCTGGAATCGTGGCGGGCCGGGGGTCGTTACATACCCTGACGATCGCAGGACCACGGCCAGCCGCCCCGCCCGCTCGACCGGCGGGGGAATGGCCGGCCGGGCCGGGTCGTTGCAGACCCCCGAACGACCGTGGGCTCGCCCCCGGGTCCGCTATTCGGCCCCGGCGAGGGCCCGGGAATGACCCCGGCCCGACGGTCGTTACACACGGTCCCGGCGCCACGAGCCCCCGCTCGTAGGCCGCCGCCCCCGGCGCCACGAGCGATCAGCCCGTAGGCCGCCCCCAAGCTTTCCCCGCTTGATAGTGCAGCGCCCGACGAGGTGCTCACACCCGCGCCACCGCTTCCCCCGAACGGTGCGCAGGTGTTCCTACCCCCGAAGGAGCTACCCCCATGAACACGATCTTCCGTAAGAGCATGCTGTCTGTTGCTGGTCTCGCGTTCGCCGGTGGTGTCTTCGCCGGCCCGATCGCCGCCCACGCCAACCCCGTCGATGCGAAGCCCGTCGCCGCCGTGCAGACGGCGGTGTCGAAGCCGCAGGGCGACCAGTCGCACATCGGCCTGAACGGCGAGCAGACGGCCAACGCCAAGGCGATCATCGCCGCGACGAAGAAGGCCGGCCTGCCCGAGCGGGCCGCGGTCATCTCGATCGCGACGAGCCTGCAGGAGTCGAAGCTGGAGAACCTCGGCCACCTCGGCGACATGAACGACCACGACTCGCTGGGCCTGTTCCAGCAGCGCCCCTCCTCCGGTTGGGGCACGCC
>NZ_JBEXHY010000241.1:0-3486 GCF_040608295.1 Micromonospora sp. NPDC005197
ACACGATCTTCCGTAAGAGCATGCTGTCCGTTGCTGGTCTCGCGTTCGCCGGTGGTGTCTTCGCCGGCCCGATCGCCGCCCACGCCAACCCCGCCACCGACGCCAAGCCCGTCGCCGCCGTGCAGACGGCAGTGTCGAAGCCGCAGGGCGACCAGTCGCACATCAGCCTCAACGGCGAGCAGACCGCCAACGCCAAGGCGATCATCGCCGCCACGAAGAAGGCCGGCCTGCCCGAACGGGCCGCGGTCATCTCGATCGCCACGAGCCTGCAGGAATCGAAGCTGGAGAACCTCGGCCACCTCGGCGACATGAACGACCACGACTCGCTGGGCCTGTTCCAGCAGCGCCCCTCCAGTGGTTGGGGCACCCCGGAGCAGATCACCAACCCCGAGTACTCCACCACCGCATTCCTCAAGGGCCTCAAGCAGGTCGACGGCTGGCAGGACATGCCCCTGACCCAGGCCGCCCAGACCGTACAGGTCTCCGCCTACCCGGACGCCTACGCCCAGTGGGAGCAGCAGGCCACCGACCTCGTCGCCCAGCACTGGAACAGCTGACCGCACGAACCAATGGCCGGCACCCCGAACCCGGGGTGCCGGCCATCGGCATACCCAGCCCCGGCTCGGGTCAGAAGAGCACGGTGGCGAGCGTGCCGACCGGCTGGAAGCCGCAGCGCTCGTACACCCGACGAGCCGGCAGGTTGAAGTCGTTGACGTACAGGCTGACCGTGGGGGCGACCCGGAGCAGCGCGTCGCGTACGACGGCGGCCATCGCGGCGGCGGCGATGCCGCGGCCCCGCCACTCCGGTGCGACCCAGACGCCCTGGACCTGAGCGGTCCGTTTGGTCACCACGGCCAGCTCGGCCTTGAACACGACCTTGCCGTCGACGAACCGGGCGTACGCGCGGCCGGCGCGGACCAGGTCGTTGACCCTGCGGCGGTAACTGCGGCCGGCGTCCTCGGCCAGCGGGGAGACACCGACCTCCTCGGTGTACATGGCGACCGCCGCCGGAAAGAGCCTGTCGACCTCGCCGGAGCGGACGCGGCGTACCTCTGGATCGGCCGGTACGGCCGGCAGTGTGTCGGTGGCCAGCAGCGGCTGGTTGGGCCGGACGTCGCGGGCCGGGCCCCACGTGTCGGAGAGCCGGTCCCAGAGGCCGAGGACGGCGTCGGCACGGCCGACGATGGAGGAGCAGAGCCGCTCCTCCCCCGCGAGCAGGTCGGCGAAGGCGGACACGGCGGCGTCGGTGGCGAGCACCGGCGTCAGGTTGCCACCGAGCCAGCACAGCGATTCGAGGTTGCGCCGGGCGCCGTACCCCAGGATCCGCCCTTCGGCGCGCCACCAGGAGAGCCCGCGCGCGGCGATGCGCTCCGCGACCTGCGCGCCCGCGAACGGGTCACGGTCGAGCAGGCGCTCGACCGCGCGGCGCTCCGATTCCCCCAGTTGCCGTACCGGCACCGTCAGCACGACTACCAGCCTGCCAGATCGACCCCCCGCCCCGCCGGCCGAGTGGCGAGCCCGCCGTCACACGGTCATCGGCTCGGCGACCGGGCTGGTCAGACGGGTCCGGCCGGCCCACCGGACGACCGGGGGCACCAGGGCACCGAGCAGGAGGAACAGCCCACCCAGCGCGAGCCATCCCGGTACGCCCCAACCGAGGGCGAGGCTGGTCACCACGACGGGCGCGAGCATCTTGCCCAGCTCGTAACCCATGCCGTACGTCCCCTGGTACTGCCCCTGCGCGTCGGCGGGCGCCAGCCCGAAGGAGATCCCCCATCCGGCGGCGGAGTGCCACAGCTCCCCGATCACGTGCGCCAGCGACCCGCAGCAGAGCAGGCCGATGGCGCCCGGTGTGGGCAGCGCGCCGCTGGCGGCGAACAGTACGCAGGCCAGGGCGATGACGACCCCCGCCCGGCGGGACGCGCGGGCGGCCCCCGGCAGGGTGACGGCGCTGCGTGCCGCGCGTACCTGCAGGAGCACCACCAGCGCGGTGTTGACAAGCGTCAACACCGAGATCATCCAGGCCGGTGCGGTGGTGTGCCCGGCGATCCACAACGGCAGAGCGAGGGTGAGCAGGCTGAAGTGCATGGACATCAGCCCGTCGAGCAGGGTGAAGGCGAGGAACGGGCGGTCCCGTAGGGCGACCAGCCGGGGTCCTCGCGTCGGGGCGGCGACGGGTGCGACCGTGGGCAGCCGGACGGAGATCGCCGCTGCGGCCAGCGACGCCGCCGCCGTGGTCAGGATCAGCGCGAGGTAGCCGGCGCGAGTGTCGGCGGCGATGGCGAAGCCGCCCAGGACGGCGCCGACGGAGATCCCGACGTTGGTCGTGGCCCGCAGGTAGGCGCGGGTGTGCACCCGCTGGTCGGCCGGGATCGCGCCGGCGATGAGCGCTCCCCGGGCGCCGCGGTCGACCGCGTCGGCGAGCGCCGTGGCGGCGCCGACCAGCAGGAAGGCGGGAAACGATCGGACGGCGATCAGGCCGGCGGTCAGGACGCCGGCCGCGATCAGCCCGCCGACCTGTGCGCCGCGCGGCCCGACGCGATCGGCCAGGTAGCCGCTCGGTGCGCTCGCGAGCACGCCGACGAGCGCCGAGATGGTCAGGCCGACACCCACCTGGGTGGCCGAGAGGCCGACCGAGCGGGTGAGGAAGAGCGCGCTGGCGACCAGCCACAGGCCCCGCCCGACGGTCTTGATCAGGGTGCTGAGGGTGAGGATCCGGGCCGGACCGGGCGGTGGGAGCAGGCGCATGCCGGACACTTTAACAAGACGTACGTACGGTTTGCAGATAGGAGCTTGTCGGCGATGCATTGCCGATATATCGTTGATGCATCAGCGACAGTACGCAGAGAGGAAGAACCTCATGAGGTTCCATCGACAGCACCACCCGATGCACGAGGCCCGGATGCGGGGCTTCGGCTTCCCGCCGGTCCCGCCCGGCCCGCATGGTCACGGCCACGAACACGGCGGCCCCTGGGGCGGACGCGGTCGCGGACGGGGCAGGGGCCGACGCCCCAACGTCCGTGGCGCGGTGTTGGCCCTGCTCACCGAGCGGCCGATGCACGGCTACGAGATGATCCAGGAGATCGACTCCCGCACCGGCGGCGCCTGGCGGCCCAGCCCGGGTTCGATCTACCCCACCCTTCAGCTCCTGGAGGACGAGGGTGTGATCGCCGCCAGCACCGAGGAGTCCAGCGGTGGGCGCAAGCGGTTCACGGTCACCGAGGCCGGGCAGGCGGAGGCCACCGCGGCCGCGCAGACCCCGGCGTGGGCGGACGTCGCCCAGGGCACCGTGAGCAGTTGGCACGACATCCGCGACTCCGGCGCGCAGGCGATGAACGCCCTGCGCCAGGTGATGATGAACGGCACCGACGACCAGCGTGAGCGGGCCGCCCAGGTGCTCGACGAGACCCGGCGCAAGCTGTACGCGATCCTCGCCGAATCCGAGTGACAGGCGACAGCGCCCGTACGAGAAGAGCGGCCGTCTCC
>NZ_JBEXHY010000242.1:0-3485 GCF_040608295.1 Micromonospora sp. NPDC005197
CCGGGGATTCCCCGGGGGCGCCGTCATGTGTGCGCTCAGTTGCGGCCCGGCTCGACGATCTCACCCTCGATGGCCCGGCCGCCGTCGACGACCACCGGCTGCTCCGGCTCCGGACGCGGCGTCGGCTGCGGCGCGCCCTGGCGCACCCGCACCGTACGCGGCCCGAACAGGTCACCGGCGACCATCGACGACACCCGCCGCTCGGCGGTGCGTTGCACCCCGGAGCGGGCCAGGCGACGCACCGGCGGCACCATCAGCAACAACCCGACCAGACCGCTGAGAAGACCCGGCGCCGCCAGCAGCAGCGCGCCGGCCAACCCGACGAGCCCGTCGGTCACCTGCCGCCCCGGTGGCTGCCCGGCCTGCGCGGCGGTGCGGAACCCGCGCCAGGCGCGCATTCCCTCCCGGCGCAGCAGCACCAGCCCCAGCAGCGACGCGGCGAACACCAGCAGCACCGCCGCGCCGAACCCCACCGCCCGCCCCACCAGGACGAACACCGCCAACTCCAGCACCACCGCCAGCAGCAGGGCGATCGGCACGAACCTCAGTCCTCGGCGCATCTCACCTCATCGCCAATCCGCGGCACACCGACACGTACCGCACATCCAGCATGACACGGCCGCGCTCACGGCCACCGCACCTGACCCGTGGGGGTGCCGTGCAGGCCCCGGCGTACGGCCTGCCGCCGGTCCTGCACACCCCAGCGGGTGATCCGCCACAGCGCCTCGGCGACGATGCGCGGGCTCATCTTGCTGTCGCCGCGTTCCCGCTCGGCGAACGTGATCGGCACCTCCACGATCCGCACCCCGGCCCGGTGGGCGAGCCGCGACAGCTCCACCTGGAACGAGTAGCCCTGCGAGCACACCGACTCCAGGTCGATGGCGTCCAGGGCGCTGATCCGGTACACCCGGTACCCGCCGGTGGCGTCCGACACCGGCATGCCCAGCGCCAGGCGCGCGTACAGGTTGCCGCAGCGCGACAGCAGCAGCCGCCGCAGCGGCCAGTTCACGACCTGCGCGCCGCTGGTCCACCGTGACCCGATCACCACGTCGGCGTCGCGGGCGGCGTCCAGCAGCGCCGGCAGGTCCTCGGGGGCGTGTGAGCCGTCGGCGTCCATCTCCACCACGGCCTGGTAGCCGCGCTCGCGCGCCCACCCGAACCCGGCCAGGTAGGCGGCGCCGAGGCCCTGCTTGCCCTCGCGGTGCAGCACCTGCACGTGCGGGTCGCCGTCGGCGAGCGCGTCGGCGATCGCGCCGGTGCCGTCGGGACTGTTGTCGTCGGCGATGAGGATCTGCACGGCGGGGGCGGCCCGGCGGACCCGCCCCACGATCGCCGCGACGTTGTCGGCCTCGTTGTAGGTGGGGATCACCACGAGCACCCGCCCCAGGCCGGGCACCTCGTCCGGACGCCGGATCATATCGGTCGCCTGGATCACGGTTCCTCCGCTCCCGCCGGCGTACCGGCTGTTGCTATCCGGGCACGACCCGCTGCCGTCGGCGCAGCACGCCCGCTCCGGCCAGGGCGGCCACGGCCAGCCCGGCGAGGGCCAGCTCCGGCCACCAGCCGAGGCGGGTGGCGAGGGTACGCCCGCTGTCGAGCCGTAGCTGCCGCACCACGACCTCCCGGGTGTTGAACCCGGTGGCGTCGCTTACCCGCCCATCGGGGGCGACGAACCCGGACACCCCGACCGTGGAGGCCATCAACGCCGGCCGGCCGTGCTCCACCGCCCGCAGCCGCACCATGGCCAGCTGCTGGCGGGCCTCCGCCTCGTCGAAGGTGGCGTTGTTGGTCTGCACCACCAGCAGCTGCGCGCCGCCGGTGACGGTGTCGCGGACCACCTCGTCGTAGGCGACCTCGAAGCAGATGACGTCGCCGAGCACGGCCGGGCCGGCGCGTACCACGCCCGGGGTGCTGCCGGGCACGAAGTCGCTGCGGATCAGGTCGACCTTGTCGCTGACCATGCGGGCGATGTCGCGCAGCGGCACGTACTCGGCGAACGGCACCGGGTGGCGTTTGGTGTAGAGCTGCGCCATGTCCGCGCCGGTGTCGGGCCGCCACAGGATGCCCGCGTTGCGGACCTGCCCCGGGCCGGGGCCGAGCAGCACCGCGCCGACCAGGATGGGCGCGCGGATCGTGTCGGCGGCCTGGGAGATGCGGGCCCCGGCGGCGGGGTTGCGCAGCGGGTCGATGTCGCTGGAGTTCTCCGGCCACACCACCAGGTCGGGTTGCCGCTCCGCGCCGGCCGCGACCCGCGCGGCCAGTTCCAGGGTGGCGTCGACGTGGTTGTTGAGCACGGCCTGGCGTTGGGCGTTGAAGTCCAGCCCGAGGCGCGGCACGTTGCCCTGCACGATCGCCACGGTGACGGGCTCGCCCGACCCGGCGGCGGCCAGCGGCACCAGCAGACCCGCCCCGGCCAGCGCGACCGCGGCGACGGCCGGCACGGCCACCGGCGTCCACCGCCGCGCCGACCCGGCGCCGCTGGGCCGGGTGGCCGATTCGATGTCGCTGGTGTCGCGGGGGCGGCTGGTCGCGTCGGTGTCGCCGAGGCCACCGGTCGGGTCGGGGTCGGTGCGGCTGGTGGGGCGCAGAATGGCCCAGGCGTGCCAGCCGGCGGTGACCAGCAGCCCGCCGACGACCGCCACCGCGAAGGTGACCAGCGGTGCGCCGCCGAGGGCGGCCAGGCGCAGCAGCGGCGAGTCGTCCTGGGTGAACGCGAGCCGGCCCCACGGGAACCCGCCGAACGGCGTACGGTCGCGCAGCGCCTCCTGCCCCACCCACAGCAGCCCGGTCAGCGCCGGCAACGCCCAGCGGCTCCGGTCGGCCAGTGGTGACACCCAGGCGGTGGCGGCCCCGAGCAGCGCCAGGTAGCCGGCCTGCAGCAGCGACAGCAGCACCCACGGCAGGTAGCCGGTGTGCAGGTTCGTCCAGGCCAGCAGCGGCGCGAACAGCGCCACTCCGGTGAGGAAGCCCACGCCGGCGCCGGCGCGCAACCGCCGTCGGTGGGCGGCGGCGGCCAGCAGCACCACGCCGACCGGCGCGAGGGGCCACACCCCGTACGGCGGGAACGCCAGCAGCAGGGCCAGCCCGGCGGCGACCGCCATCGGCGCGGCGACGCGCAGCGGCAGTGGCCGACCCACGGCGACCGGCGCGCTGATCACCGTGGGGGCGTGGCTCTCGTCGCGGTCCAGGGTCGTCACCGCTGCTTCACCTCGATCACCCGGCGAAGGCTACCCGGCCGCCGCCCCCACCGGCCGCATCGGCCCACGATGAGGGGCCCGCCCGACCCCTGCTCCGCGATCTTGCACTGTCGGTCGTCGACGCAAGGGGCGTTCCCGCTCATGTCGACGACCGAACCTGCCAGATCGGCGCGCGAGTGGGGTGGGGGTATGAAATCGGGGCGCGGCTTGCGCCGCGCCCCGATGGTCCCAGGCCCGCCCCGGGCGGGGCGGCGAGGTTGGGGCACGCCCGCCGTCGGACCGACCAAG
>NZ_JBEXHY010000243.1:0-3328 GCF_040608295.1 Micromonospora sp. NPDC005197
GGCACTCGGCCACCAGGAGCACGCGCACGAGGAGGGCCAGGCCACCGGCGCGGCGGCGTCGGTGGCGTCGGTGGCGCGGGCGAGGTGTCGGTGGGCGCGGATCAGCTCCGCGTAGCGCAGGCCGCTCGCCTTCACCGTCCGCCGCTGGGTGGCGTAGTCGACGTGCACCAGCCCGAAGCGCTTGTCGTAGCCGTACGCCCACTCGAAGTTGTCCAGCAGCGACCACACGAAGTAGCCGTCCAGCGGTACCCCCCGGGCCACCGCCGACGCGCACGCCGCCAGGTGCTGCTCCAGGTGGTCGGTGCGCTCCTTGTCCTCGACCGTGCCGTCGGCGGTGACCTCGTCGAGCCACGCCGAGCCGCTCTCGGTGACGATGATCCGCCCCGGCCGGTACTCCTCGTGCACGTCGACCAGCAGTCGCTCCAGGCCCGCCGGGTACATCTCCCAGCCCATGGCGGTCTCCACCGAACCGGGCACCGGCACCTGCTTCGCGTACGGCGCCGGGCCGGTCGGGTCGTCGACGACCAGTTGACGGAAGTAGTAGTTCACCCCGAGGAAGTCGGTCGGCGTGGCGATCACCGCCAGGTCGTCACCGCGCACCGGCGGCTCGACCCCGTACGTGTCGATCATGTCGGCGGGGTAGCCGCGCCCGTGGATCGGGTCCAGCCACCAGCGGTTGACGTGCCCGTCGGCCCGCCGGGCCGCCGCGACGTCCTCGGGTCGGTCGGTCGCCGGCTCGATCGGGCTGAGGTTGAGCACCAGACCGACCGACGCCGGTCGGGCGGCGTTGGCCCGGATCGCCTGGGTGGCCAGGCCGTGCCCGAGCAGCGCGTGGTGCGAGGCGTGCACGGCGCGGGTCAGGTCCCGCTCGCCGGGGGCCATCTTCCCCTCCAGGTGCCCGATCCAGCACACGCAGAGCGGCTCGTTGACCGTGTTCCAGTCGGCCACCCGGTCGCCGAGGCGGGCGGCGACCACCGCCGCGTAGTCGGCGAACGCCTCGGCCGTGGCGCGCTCCGGCCAACCGCCGCGATCCTGGAGAACCTGCGGCAGGTCCCAGTGGTAGAGCGTGACGAACGGCCGGACCCCGTCGGCGAGCAGCGTGTCGACGAGCCGGTCGTAGAAGTCCAGCCCGGCGGGGTTGACCCGCCCGACGCCGTCGGGCATCACCCGGGGCCAGGCCACCGAGAAACGGTACGCGTCCACGCCGAGCCGGCGCAGCAACGCAAGATCCTCCGGCCACCGGTGGTAGTGGTCGCAGGCCACCGCGCCGGTGTCGCCGTTGTCGACGTTGCCGGGGATCGCCGAGAAGGTGTCCCAGATGGACGGCGCCCGGCCGTCGACGTCGACGGCCCCCTCGATCTGGTACGCCGCCGTGGCGACGCCCCAGAGGAAGTCGGGTGGCAGCTTGGACAGGTCGGGCACGGGACGGTTCTCCTCTGGGATGGGGTGACTCACTTGACGGCACCGGCGGTGAGGCCGGCGACGAAATAGCGCTGCAAGGCCAGGAACCCGGCGACGACCGGGATGCTGACCACCAGCGAGGCGGCCATGATCTGGTTCCAGTAGACGTTGAACTGGGTGGAGTAGCCCTGCAGGCCGACGGCCAGGGTGCGGCTGCCCTCGTCGGTCATCACGGAGGCGAACAGCACCTCACCCCAGGCGGTCATGAACGCGTACACGGTCACCGCGACCACGCCGGGCACGGCGGCCGGCAGGATGACCCGGAACAGGATGCGCAGCGGCCCGGCCCCGTCGACCTGCGCCGCCTCGTCCAGCCCGCGCGGGATCGAGTCGAAGTAGCCGACCAGCATCCAGATCGAGAACGGCAGCGAGAAGGTCAGGTACGTGATGATCAGGCCGGTGCGGCTGGCGTACAGCTCGATTCCGGTGGCGTTGCCCAGGTTGACGTAGATGAGGAACAGCGGCAGCAGGAACAGGATGCCGGGGAACATCTGGGTGGACAGCACCGTCACCGAGAAGACGCCCCGGCCGCGGAACCGGTATCTGCTGACCGCGAACGCCGCGAAGATGGCCACGGCCACCGAGCAGACCGCCGCGACGCTCGACACCACCAGGCTGTTGACCAGGTAGCGGGCCAGCGGCACGGTGCTCCACATGTCGACGAACGGTTGCAGGGTGGGCCGGCTGGGCCACCAGGTGAACCCGTTCTGCACGTCCCGCAACGGTTTCGCCGCCGAGGTGACCATCACGTACAGCGGAATGACGACGAAGAGGGTGAGCAGGGTCAGCACGATGCGCCGGCCCCAGCGCTCACCGGCGGTCTCACGCATGGTCGTCCCTCCGGCGGTTGGTGATCAGCAGGTACGCGGCCGAGACGACCAGCAGGAACAGCAGCAGCGCCACCGACATCGCCGAGCCCGACCCGAAGTCCCAGGTCTTGAAGGAGCTGCGGTAGATGTGGATGGAGATCAGGTCGGCCTGCTCGGGCGCGGAGCCGCCGAAGAGCACGTACGGGGTGTTGAAGTCGTTGAACGTCCACAGGAACAGCACCAGCAGCAGCACCAGGTTCACCGGCCGCAGCATGGGCAGGGTGACCGAGCGCAGTCGGCGCCAGAATCCCGCGCCGTCGATCGCGGCGGCCTCGTACAGCTCGCCCGGCACGTTCTGCAGGCCGGCCATCAGGCAGAGGAACGCGAACGGCCAGTTGCGCCAGACCGACACCACCAGCAGTGACCAGAAGCTGTTGTCGCCGATCAGCCAGAAGGGCCGCTCGTTCAGCAGCCCGAGCTGGTCGACGAGCACGTGGTTGACCAGGCCGGTGTCGCGCTGCAGCAGGAAGCTCCAGGTGATCACGGCGGTGTAGACCGGCAGGGCGTACGGGGTGAGGAACAGCGCCCGCAGGATGGCCCGCCCGCGAAACGGCTTCTGCAGCACGACGGCCGCCGCGATGCCGAGCAGCCAGGCGAACCCGACCGAGAGCAGGCTGTAGATCAGCGTCACCCAGAACGAGTGCAGCAGCTCCTTGCCGGCGGCGGAGTTCAGGTCGAGCGTGGCCCGGTAGTTCTCCAGCCCGACGAAGGGCGCGGTGGACCAGTCCCGGATGTGGAACTGGGTCAGCTCCAGCAGGCTCATCCAGACCCCGACGACCATCGGGATCACGTGGATGGCGAGTTCCAGCACGATGGCCGGGGCGAGCAGCAGGTACGGCAGGAGCGAGCGGCGGGGGCCGCGCGGCCGGCGGGCGGCCCCCCGGGCGGGTGACCCGGCCCGGGGTACGCGCCGGTCGGCGTTCGGCGCGGTGGTGCTGGTTGCCATCGGGGTCCACGCAGCGCCGGTGGCCGTGGTCGGGCGACGAGCCCGGCCACGG
>NZ_JBEXHY010000244.1:0-3293 GCF_040608295.1 Micromonospora sp. NPDC005197
CGCGGGCCGTTTGCCGCCCGGGGTTGAGGGGCACGGGGCCCGCCCCGGGGCGGGCACCGTCACACCGCGCAGCGCGGACGGGCACCGTCACACCGCGCAGCGCGGACGGGCACCGTCACACCGCGCAGCGCGTCCTAGGAGGCTGGTTCGGACGCGTGGGCGGGAACTTCTTCGCCGACGACCTCGCCGGCCGGCTGCGCGCCCTCCACCAAAGGTCACCTTAAAGCGCAATACGGACAGGAAGGTGTGAACGTGAACAGTGCTGCCATTCATCTTCAACGGCACCAGACGGTGCGCGCTCACCCGCCGACGTGGATGCCGGGCCGACGCAGCGGGTCGGGCTCGATACGGCGAATGATCTCCCGTACCACCGGCGGGGTGTCCCCCTGGCCGAGGATCAGGTAGCGCAGCAGATGCGCGATCGGGCTGCCCTCCGACCACTCGAAGTGCGCGTGCGGGCGTACCCCGGTGGCGTCGCGCAGCGCCAGCAGGATCGCGGCGATCGCGTTCGGCGCGGCCGGGCTGCTGGCCCGCAGCACCCGGAAGCCGGCCACCTCGACGCCGTGCACCCGCAGCACCTGGCTGAACCCCGACGGATCCACCACGTCGATCTCCAGGAACAGCACGTCGGCGGCCCCGGGCACCGGGTTGATGCTCCGCTGCGCCCGCTCCTTGATCGTGTACTCCTTCGCCGAGCCGCTCTGCCGCTTGTTGGCGATGAGGTGCAACTGCCCGTCATGAGCCAGCGAATCGGCGACGAACCGGCGGGCCGGCTCGTCGAACTCGATCCGCTCGGCGCGCAGCTCCGTCGTCCGGGTGACGCGGGAGATCAGCGACACCACGATGATGCCCAGGATGAACAGCGCCGAGATGGTGATCCCGTCCGGTTGCTCGACGACGTTCTCCAACAGCGCGTACAGCAGCACCAGGGTCAGCACCGTGAACCCGATGCCGGCGGCGCGCTGGCGGTGCCGGACCGCGGAGATGGTCACCGCCACCGCGCCGGAGACCATCATCGCCAGGATGCCGGTGGCGTACGCCCCGGCCTGGGCGTTGACGTCGGCCCGGAAGGCGATCGTGATGGCGACGCTGACCACGGTGTAGACGATCACCACCGGACGTACCGCGCGTGCCCATTCCGGGGCCATGCCGTACGAGGGCAGGTAGCGGGGCACGATGTTGATCAGGCCGGCCATGGCCGAAGCGCCGGCGAACCAGAGGATGAGCACGCTGCTCACGTCGTAGACGGTGCCGAAACCCTCGCCGAGATAGGTGTGCGCCAGGAAGGCCAGCGCCCGACCGTTCGCGGGGCCGCCCGGGCGGAACTCGGCGGCGGGAATGAGCGCGGTGGTCACGAAGGTCGTCGAGATCAGGTACACCGACATGATCAGCGCGGCGGTGGTGAGCAGCCGGCGGGTGTTGCGGATCCGGGCGGCCAGCCGGGCCGCCGGGTCCGGGCCGTCGGCCGACACCAGCGGCATCATGCTGACGCCGGTCTCGAAGCCGGACAGCCCCAGCACCAGCAGCGGGAACGCCAGCACGGCCGTGATCAGGACGTGGCCCGCCCCGCCGCCCGCGGTCAGCCCGGTGGTCCAGTCCGACACGATGGCGGGGTCCTCGACGATCCGGGTCACCGCGACCACCACGATCACCGCGTTGAGGACGAGGAAGACCGCCACCAGCGGGATGGCCACCACGACGGCCTCGCGGAAGCCGAGCAGGAACACGCCGCCGAGGACGAGCAGCAGCGCCATGGTGACCAGCACCGGCACCGCCGGGCCGTGCAGGGCGTCCGGCAGGTACGGGTTCTCCAGCAGGTGCACGGTGGCGTCGGCCGAGGACAGGGTGATCGTGATGATCCACGAGGTGGCCACGAACCCGAGCAGCACGAGCACGAAGATCTTGCCCCGCCAGAACGGCAGCAGCCGTTCCAGCATCGCGACCGAGCCCTGCCCGTGCGGGCTCTCCTGGGCCACCCGGCGGTACATGGGCAGCATGCCGAACAGGGTCAGCGCGACGATCAGCATGGTCGCCAGCGGGGACAGCGCACCAGCGGCCACCGCCGCGATGCCCGGCAGGTAGGACAGGGTGGAGAAGTAGTCCACGCCGGTCAGGCACATCACCTGCCACCAGGGGTGCCGGCGGCTCTGCCCCTCTTCGGCCTCCGGGCCGGGCGGCTGCACCTGGTGCTGGAAGAGCCACCGGCGCAGCGGGCTGGCCGGCGGCGCCGACCGGGCCGGGCTGTCGACCCGCTCGGGCACCACGACACCCCGCCGGCCGCCGGAGTGCGGGCGGGCCGGGTCGCGGGCGGCGCGCAGGGCCGGGTCCGGTCCCGTCGGCGTATGGCGTCGTCCGTTCCAGCGTCGCGGTCTCGCCCGGTGCTCGTCAGCCATCGCCCGTCCCACCCTCGCAGGTCCTGATCCGACGGTAGGTGGTGCCCGGCGGTCCGACCGGCGGAACCGGGTATGCGGATGGCCTGCTCAGGGCAGGTCCTCATCCGGCGAGCAGCCGAGCGAGGGCCGGCGGGTCGGCAACGGTGACCGTGGCCGCCGGATGCCGGGGCCAGCCGCCGGGCGCCAGAGCCGGCACCGGTACGCCGAAGCGCAGGCAGACCCCGCCCGCCGTGCTGCTGCCGAAGCTCACGCCGCCGTCGACCAACGACAGGTGCGGGCCGATCACCCGCCACCAGCGGTACGGGCCGCCCACCTCGGCGCCGAGCACGTTGTCCCGGCCGGTGCGCAGCCGCCACGGCCCGTACCGGATCAGGAGGTCCTGGTCGGTGACGGCGACCCAGGCCGTCGCCGGTCGGACGCCCAGCAGCGCCAACGGTGGACGGAACGCCGAGTCGAAACGGAACGGAAACCGGGCCAAAGCGGCGGTCATCGCGCGCCGGGACGGGCGGCGGGTCGTGGTACCGGGCCGCCCGGCCGGAGCGGACCGGGCCGCGCGGGGCGGGGTCGGGCGGCGGGCCGGCGCCGGGCCAGGACGGTCATGGCGCGGGCGTACCCCGTACGAGCCGACCGACACCCCCGGCCGGCGCCCCGTTGACGACCGAGCACACCGCGGCCGGTCCGGCCCCCACCACCGTGCGGTGGCCCGTACCCCCGCGTGGCCGCTGGGCCGGCCGGCGGCCCGTCCCGTCACCGCCGACCGGCACAGCGAGCCCGGCCCGCACCCGCTCCCCCGCCGCCGGGCGGCCCCCCCCCCGGGGGCCGGGGGCGGGAGACCGTCGGCGCCCCCCCGGCCGTGCGCGTGACTACCCCCCGCCGGCCGGGTCAACCGGGGGGCGCGGC
>NZ_JBEXHY010000245.1:0-3240 GCF_040608295.1 Micromonospora sp. NPDC005197
CGTCACCCAGCGCCTCGACCCGGACCCGGATCGCCGACGGCCGGCGGATCTCCGCGCTGGCCGGGACGCCGACCGAGGGCGCGCTGGCCAGCGGCATGGCGATGCGGGTGGACGACGTCGCGGAGATCGCCGGGGTAGCCACCCTGCCGGCCGCGCGCCGTCGCGGCATGGGCGCCGCGCTGACCGCCACCCTCGCCCGCGAACTGCTCGCCGCCGGCACCGACCTCGTCTTCCTCTCCGCGGGCAGCGAGGAGATCGCACGGGTCTACCTGCGGGTCGGCTTCCGCCGCATCGGCACCGCCTGCATCGCCGAACCCGCCGCCCTGATCCCCTGAACCGCGCGGTTTCCCAGAGCCACGCGGTTTCCCAGAGCTACGCGGACGGTCAGGCCGGCGGACGCCACTGCGCCGCGGAGGCGGCGGCGCTGGAGAGCAGCCGCGAGTTGATGGTGCCGAGCGCGGCGTCGCGGGCGCGCAGCGCCAACCGGCCCCGGGTCTGGAGCACCGCCGACATGCGCCGGGTCTGGCGGACCACTGTCGCCGCCCGGGGACGGCGCACCCGGTCGTACGTCTGCACGGCGTCGGGCAGGCGGGCCTCGCGCAGCAGCGAGGCGAGCGTCGCGGCGTCCTCGAAGGCGAGGCAGGCGCCCTGGCCGAGGTGCGGCGGCATGGCGTGCGCCGCGTCGCCGAGCAGCACCACCCCGCCCGGCCCGACTCCGAAGCCGTAGGCGCGGGGCAACGGGCGCAGCTCACGGACCTCCTGCTGCACCAGGTCGCTCGGGTCGGTGGCGTCGAGCAGCGCGGCGATCGGCGCCGGCCAGCCGGCATACCAGCGGCGCAGGAGGGCGAGCTGGGTCTCCGGCGGCTCGGGGCGGGGAGCGCCGGCGGCGGTGGCCACCCAGTAGATGCCACCCCGACTGGAACCGCCCGAGGAGCCACGCTCGCCCAGCGAGGCGGCCACGAACCGGTAGCCCGCGCCGAGAACCTCGCCGGCGATCGGCTGGTCGGCGGGCAGCCGGGGCGCCCGGTACCAGGGGATGACCGCCCGCCAGGCCGCGCAGCCGGAGCTGACCACGCCGGACTCGGGGGCCAGTTGGCGACGGATGACGCTGTCCGTGCCGTCCGCGGCGACCACCAGGTCGGCCTCGATGGTGTGCCGTCCGTCGCTCACACCCGGGCGTTCGCCCGGCTCGACGCGAACGTGGCGCACGGTCACCCCGGTACGCAGCTCGACCCGGTCACCGAGGCCGGCGATCAACGCGTCGTGCAGATCCTCCCGGTGCACCACCACCGGCATCCGGTCGGCCGGCGTCGGCCGGGGTTGCACCAGCCAGTGCCCGTCCGGGCGGCGGACCCCACCGTCGGGCAGCGGGGTGGCGATGGCGGCCAGACCGGCGCCGAGGCCGAGGGCCTGCAACGCGCGGACGCCGTTGGGCCAGAGCACCACGGCGGTCGGCTCGGGGCGGACCCGCTCGGCGCGGTCCAGCAGGGTGACCTGCCAACCGGACCGGGCCAGCGCGCCGGCGACCGCGAGGCCTCCGACCCCGGCGCCGACCACCACCGCGCTTCGCATCGGTGCCGCCCCCGCTCAGCTGTCCCGGTCGGCGGGGCGTACGCCGGCGGCGTCGGCCCGGTCCTCGTCGCGCGCCTCGCGCGGGTCATCCGTCGGCCCGTCGGCGCGGGCGCTGGCTGCCTCGTCGTCGGTCGCCTCGTCGTCGAGCGGCTCGGCGCCCTCGGGGCGTACGTCGTCGGCCGCCTCCGGCGGCGCCACGCCGGTGTTCCGCCAGGTGTCGTACTGCTCCTCGCTGACCACCCGGTAACCCTCCGGGGCAGCGGCGCGCGCGCCGGTCTGGCCTTCGGAGACGTCGACCTGGGACAGGTCGGACGTGGTGGGCGGCGTGGGCGTGGCGGCCGGGCCGATCGGGATCAGGTACTCCCGGGGGCCGCGGACCCGCACGAAGTAGATCAACGCGCCGAGGAAGACCAGGGCGGCCGTCCAGACGTTGAGCCGTACGCCGAAGATCTGGTTCGCCTCGTCGGTGCGCATCAGCTCGATCCAGAACCGGCCGGCGGTGTAGCCCATCACGTACAGCGCGAACGCCCGGCCCCGCCCGAGCCGCAACCGCCGGTCCAGGATGAGGACCAGCGCGACCACGCCCAGGTTCCACAGCGCCTCGTAGAGGAACGTCGGGTGGTAGAGGCCGGGTTCGAGGATCGGCTGCCCGGCGTCGTCCCGCAGCGCGTGCCCCGGGTTGTCCGGGTCCATCCGGTGGATCTCCAGGCCCCACGGCAGCGTCGTGCGGCCACCGAACAGCTCGTTGTTGAACCAGTTGCCGAGCCGCCCGACGGCCTGGGCCAGCGGCAGCCCGGGCGCGAGCGCGTCGGCCACCACGCTGAACGGGATGCCCAGCTGGCGGGCGGCGATCCACACGCCGATCGCCCCACCGGCGACGGCGCCCCAGATGCCGAGACCGCCCTCCCAGATGGCGAACGCCTTCATCGGCTCGCCACCGGCGCCGAAGTACTTCTCCGGAGAGGTGATCACGTGGTAGATCCGGGCGCCGATGATGCCGGTCGGCACCGCCCACACGGCGATGTCGAGCACCGCGCCGGGCGCGACGCCGCGCTGACGCAGACGGCGTTCGGTCACCCAGCAGGCCAGCACGATGCCGGCGATGATGCACAGCGCGTACGCCCGGATCGGGACCGGCCCGAGCTGCCATACCGCGGTGCTGGGACTGGGCAGGGCCGCCTGGGGGGACAGCGAGGCGATGGTCACGGGTGCACACGCTACCGCTGCGCACCCCCGCAGCGGCACCCCGGGCCGCCGTGCGCGGATCCCGATGACTTCTGGTTTGCGCCGCCGTACGCTCTTTGTCCATGAGCGCGCTCACCTGGGCGGTCGCCGCGGTCGTCACCGACGCCGCCGGCCGGGTGCTGCTCTGCCGCCAGGGCCGGGGCCAGCGCCGGTACGCGTTGCCCGGCGGCCGGCTGCGCCCGGCGGAGAGCCCGGTGCGGGCGGCGCTGCGCGACATCCGCGCCGAGACCGGCTGGGAGATCGACCTGGTCGACCTGGTGGGCGTCTACCACCTCGACGGCCCGACGACGCACACGCGAGCCGGGCGGGCCGGCCCGCTGCCGGACATCCTGGTGCACGTGTTCCGCGCGCGTGTCGCCGAGGGCCGGCCGAGTGCCGACCCGCCGCCGGGCTGCCGGCTGTCCTGGCACGCCCCCGGGGTGC
>NZ_JBEXHY010000246.1:0-3235 GCF_040608295.1 Micromonospora sp. NPDC005197
CTGCCGTGGCGGTCCCCGGGCCCGCGCGCCGGCCGGGTCACAGCGGCCCCCACGCGCCCGACGCGGGCCGGGCGGGCGGTGCCGGCGAGTTGCCGATGCGGGTCCGCCAGTCCCGGGCCGCCGGGCCCGAATCCGGGCCGACCGGGCCCGAACCCGGCAGCACCGGCCCCGACACCGTCGAGCTGCCGGTCACGAGAGCAACGAGGAGACATCGATGACGCATGCAGTGGTCACCGCGGACAGCCTGACCGGCGCGCTGGACCGTCTGGTCGACCGGGTACGCGGGGCGGAGTTCGCCGTCGTGCTCTCCCCGGACGGGCTCCCGCTCGGCGGTTCCCGACGGGTGGAGCCGAAGCTGGCCGAACAGATCTCCGGCGTGGTCGCCGGTCTGCTGGCGTTGGGGCTGGCCGCCACCCGGACCTGCGACGCGGGCGGGCTGCGCCAGATCGTCGTGCAGATGTCGCGGGCGTTCCTGTTCGTCGCCACCATTCCGAACGGGACGATCCTCACCGTCCGGATCGCCGGCGACGAGACCGAGGTGGGTGACATGGCGTACGAGGTCGCGCTCTTCGTGGGGCAGGCCGAACGGCACCTGCCGATCACCCTGGGCCCGGCCTCCGCGGCGAGAAGCGGGGACTCTGGTGCACAGCGCCGGCTCCGCTGACGAGGCGTGGTACGACGACGACGCCGGCCCGGTGGCCCGTCCGTACACGATGACCGGTGGGCGCACCGCACCCGAGCGGGGCCGCTTCGACCTCATCTCGCTGGTCGTCGCGCGGCGGCAGGCCACACCGCCCACGGCACTCTTCCCCGAACAGGCGCGGATCGTCGAGCTGTGTCACCATCCAGTGTCGGTGGCCGAGGTCAGCGCCGAGCTGGATCTGCCCCTGGGCACCGTCCGGGTCCTCCTCGGTGACCTGCTCGGGGCGGGTCTGGTCGAGACGCACGAACCACCGACGCTGTCGGAGCTGCCGTCGCAGGAGCTGCTCGAGTCGATACTTGTCGGGTTGCGCGCCCTGTGACGGCCGGGTGCCACCGCGACCCAGCGGTCGCGGGTTGGCGTCCGGGAATGAAGTGAAGGGGAGAGGCAGTGCCGGCAACACCGCCGCAGCCACAGCGTACTGTGGCGATCATTCTGCTGGACCGGATCGTGGCCGCCGCCGCAGCCGTACGGCGGGTGGTCACCGGCCGGGGCGATGTGTCACGGGCCACCTGGATCGCCGTGCTCGCGGCGCTCGGTGTGGTGGTGGCGACGGTGATCTCCATCATCGGTGTGGTGCGCACGCCGGAGCAGTTGGCGCCGGTGACCCTCGATCCGCCCCCGTCGGTGGACCAGTTGGGCACCCCCACGGCCGGTACACCCCGGGGGCAGGCGAAGCCGGCGGCCAGCAGCCCGCCCACGTCCGCGCCGCCGTCGGTCAACGCGGCCCCGCCGCCCGTCGAGCCGCCGACCAGCGCGCCGGCCGTGACCCCCTCGTCGGCGTCGCCGACCCCGGCCGCTCTCGGCGCCGACTTCGCCATCGAGGACCAGGCCCTGCTCAGCTACGGTGCCGCCGTGACCGTCAGCAATCCGAGGCCGGCTCCGGTGACGCAGTGGACGCTGGCCATCACGCTGCCCCGGGAGTCGCTGCGCGTCAGCGCGGTCCAGGGCGCGCGGGCCACGCAGGACGGCGCGGTGTGGACGTTCGTGCCGGACGGAAGCGTCGGGCAGGTGCCGGGCAGCGCCTCGGTCCGTGTGACGTTCCGGGTCAACGGCGCGGCGGTCGGCGCGACGCCCACGGCGTGCACGATCGACGGTGTCGCCTGCGGCGGGCTGCCGGACTGACGGCGGCCGGGCCCCCGGTGGCGCGCGTCGCTCATGCTGAAGGGGTGATTCGCTTCGTCCTGAACGTCCTGTGGCTCGTCTTCGGTGGTGGCCTCGTGCTGGCGATCGGCTACGGCTTCGCCGCGCTGGTCTGCTTCGTCCTGGTCATCACCATCCCGTTCGGCGTCGCCTCGTTGCGCCTCGCTGTCTACTCGTTGTGGCCCTTTGGTCGCACCCTGGTGCCCAAGCCGGGCGCGGGCGTCGGATCCGGGCTGGCGAACGTTCTGTGGGTGGTGCTGGCGGGCTGGTGGCTCGCCCTGTCCCACATCCTCGCGGGCATCGCGCTCTGCGTCACCATCATCGGAATCCCCTTCGGCGTCGCCAACTTCAAGCTCGTCCCCGCGGCGTTCTGGCCGCTGGGCCGGGAGGTCGTGGACGCGCCGTGACCCGGTCCGGGCCGGCACCGTCGATCGTGGACAATCCGGAGTGCTACCCACCCCGACGAACCCCTCGATAGGAGCCTGGCATGGCCGGCCCGGACGCCGAACTCACCACGACGCTTCAGCCCGACGTGCCGCACGCGGCGCGGATCTGGAACTACTGGATGGGCGGGAAGGACAACTTCCAGTCCGACCGGGCGGCCGGTGACGCGGTCGCCGAGGTCTACCCGGAGATCGTCGTGATGGCGCAGCAGTCCCGCCGGTTCCTGGTGCGGGCCGTACGGCATCTGGCCGCCGAGGCGGGCATCCGGCAGTTCCTGGACATCGGCACGGGCCTGCCCACCATGCAGAACACCCACGCGGTCGCCCAGGACGTCACGCCCGACTCGCGGATCGTCTACGTCGACAACGACCCGATGGTCCTCGTGCACGCCCGCGCGTTGCTGGCCAGCACGACCCCGCAGGGCGTCACCACGTACGTTCCGGCCGACTACCACGACCCGGAGAGGATCCTCGCCGAGGCGGCGCGGACGCTGGACTTCGACCAGCCGATCGCGGTCATGTTCATGGGTGTGCTGGGGTACGAGCCGGACCTGGACGTGGTGCGTTCGATCGTCGGGCGGACGATGGACGCGACCGCGTCCGGCAGCCACCTGGTGCTCTGGGACGGCACCAACACCAGCCCGGCGGTGGTCTCCGGCGCGCAGCGGTTGGCCGAGAACGGCGGTGTGCCGTACATCCTGCGCAGCCCGGAGGATCTCGCCAGTTGCTTCTCCGGGCTGACGATGGTGGAGCCCGGCCTCGTGCCGATCCCGCTGTGGCGCCCGGACGACGCCGACGCCGAGGGGATCGACGCCTACGGCGCCGGGGGGCGCCCACCCCGGGGGGGGCGGGGCCCCGGCGGGGGGGCCGGGGGGGGGCCCCGGGCCCCGGGCTACCCCCGGGGGGCGCGCGCGTTTTGTTTTGTACACCCCTGTTAAACCCACACAAA
>NZ_JBEXHY010000247.1:0-3229 GCF_040608295.1 Micromonospora sp. NPDC005197
TAGGGCGAGGACCTGCTCGGCCCACATCCGGTCGGCGAGCCCGACGGCCGACGGCGGGCCGTCGAGGGCGGCGACGACCAGGGGGTACGGGTCGACGCCGTCGGGGTGGTCGACGATGCGGACGCCGGTGTTCGGTGCCGCCTCCGCGGCCGGACGCTCCAGCCTGGGCACGATGAGCGTGGGCGCACCCTCGGCGGGCAGCACCAGGCAGGTCAACCGCTCCCCCACGTGGGCGTCGTACCCGGTCAGGTAGCGCAGGTCGGAGCCGGGCGTGAGCAGCAGCGCGTCCAGGCCGGCCGCGGCGGTGGCGCGCTGCGCGGCGAGCAGCCGGTCCGGCGGGTACAACTCATCGGTTCCCACCCCGTGAGCTTAACGGTCGTTTGGGCATCCCCAGAACCCCGCATCCGCCCGGGCGAGGAAATCCATCGGCGTTGATTGACGCCGACAGTTAACACTCTTTAAGATTTGGCTGCCTCGAGGCCACCCGTTTCTGCGTACCGCATTTCCCGCCCGCGACAACCCTGCGCGGGCGGGCGTCGTCCCCAGCCCACGGGAAGGCCCCCGATGTCCTCACCACTGCGCCGCGCCCGCACCGCCGGCCTGCTCGCCCTGGCCACCGCCGCCGCCACCGTCACCCTCGTCCCCACCGCCGCGCAGGCCGTGGTGCTGCCGAACAACTTCAAGAGCGTCGGCTACATGCCCTCGTGGGCTGGCAACGTCAACACCATCCAGTACAACAAGCTCACCCACATCAACTACGCGTTCGTGCTGCCCAACAACGACGGCAGCCTGCGCGCCGTGGAGAACCCGAGCAAACTCTCCTCGCTGGTCTCCCAGGCGCACGCCAACAACGTCAAGGTCTCGATCGCCGTCGGCGGCTGGAACGACGGCAACGACTCGGCCTTCGAGGCCCTCGCGGCCAACTCCGGCAGCCGGACCGCCTTCGTCAACAACCTGGTCAACTTCGTCAACCAGTACAACCTCGACGGCGTCGACATCGACTGGGAGTATCCGGACCCGGGCGCCTCGGCGAACAACTACAGCCAGCTCATGACGCAGCTCGGCAGCGCCATGCACAGCCGCGGCAAGCTGCTCACCGCGGCCGTCGTCTCCGAGGGCTACTACCTCGACGGCGTGCCGACGGCCGTGTTCGGCCAGGTCGACTGGCTCAACATCATGGCGTACGACGGCGGCAGCCCGCACTCCAACTACGACTGGTCGATCAACAGCATCAACCTGTGGAAGTCCCGCGGCCTGCCGGCCAGCAAGGCCGTCCTCGGCATCCCGTTCTACAGCCGCCCCGGCTACTACACGTACTCGGCGCTCGTCGCCCTGGACCCGGCCAACGCCAACCGGGACTGCACCACGGCCGGCGGCGCGCAGCAGTGCTACAACGGCGTCCCGACCGTCAAGCGCAAGACGCAGTGGGCGCTGGCCAACGCCGGCGGCGTCATGAACTGGGAGCTGTCGCAGGACACCACCGGCTCCACCTCGCTGGTCAGCGCCATGTACGACACCATCATGGGCGGCACCACCCCGCCGCCGTCCGGTCGTACCGGCCAGATCACCGGCCTCGGCGGCAAGTGCGTCGACGTGGCGTCCGCGAGCACCGCCAACGGCACCGCCATCCAGCTCTGGGGCTGCAACGGCACCAACGCGCAGACCTGGACCGTCGCCAGCGACGGCACGCTGCGCGCCCTCGGCAAGTGCGCCGACATCACCAGCGGCTCCACCGCCAACGGCGCCAAGGTGCAGCTGTACGACTGCAACGGCAGCGGCGCCCAGGTCTGGCAGGCGCAGTCCAACGGCACGCTGCGCAACCCGCAGTCCAACAAGTGCCTGGACGTCACCGACAACAGCTCGGCCGACGGCGCCCGGTTGCAGATCTGGGACTGCTTCGCCGGCGCCAACCAGCGCTGGACGCTTCCGGCCTGAACCTGAACCTGACGCTGCGATCCCCGGTCGACGCCCCCGCGTCAGCCGGGGATCGTCGCGTGGTCGCGGGCCAGCACCAGCATCTCGTCGACCGATCCGGCCGGGTCGGTGACCGGGAACTGCACCGCCCGCACCACCGACGTCGGGTCGACGAGCATCGTCAGTCGCTTGAACCGGGTCACCCCGCCGGCGGAGAAGACCGGCAGCAGCAGCCCCGCGGCGAGCCGACCGTCCTGATCGGACAGCAACGGAAACGGCAGCCCCGCGTACGCGGCGAACTCGGCGAGCTGGTCCGGCCGCTGGGTGCTGATCCCGCACACGCGTACCCCGGCCGCCTCGAAGGCCGAGTGCCGGCCGGCGTACGTGGTCGATTCGAGGGTGCAGCCCCGGGCGCCGGGGATCTCCGCCCAGCCCGGCGGGTAGCCGTGCGTCCCCGGCGCGTACGCCCCGGGGAAGAGGTAGTGGACGCTCCAGACGTCCGGCGCGGTCAACGCGACCGGCCGGCCGTCGGCGCCGGGCAGGACGATCTCCGGCAGCCGTCGGCCCACCAGCGCGTGTGCCCGTCGGGCCTCGGCCGAGGCGTCGTCGGCGGTCGCGGTCAGCTCTCCGTCACCCATCAGGTGCCTCGTTCCCCAGTCCTGCAGGGCGATCAACACCGGCAGCAGGCCCTCGCCCTTCGTGGTCAGCAGATAGTCGTGCCGGGGCGGGTGCGCCGAGTACGGGCGGCGTTCCAGCACGCCGTGCTCGACCAGGGCGGCGAGGCGTTCGGTAAGCGCCCGCCGACTGACGCCCAGTTCGCGCTGGAGCGCGTCGAAGCGGGTCGTGCCGCCGGCGACGTCGCGCACGATGAGGAACGTCCACCAGTCCCCCAGCACGCCGAGCGCCTGCGCGATGCCGCAGTCCGCGTCCGCGAGATCCTCTCGTCGCACCCGCTTCCTCCCTCCGCCCGACACGACTATAGTCCGTTCCAGATTGGAACGGACTATAGTCGGCACGCGCCGCCAACGGCACGCAGCGCCAACGGCAACGCACTGACACCGGGAACGCATCGGCGCGACGGACGGGGGCCGACGACATGCACGTCGACGAACGAGCCCGTGTGTTCTGGCGCTGGTGGACCGCCGGCACGACCAGTCTGGTCGGGTCGGCGGTCGGCGCGGTGGCCCTGCCGCTGACCGCGCTCACCGTCCTGGACGCCTCCGCGTGGCAGATGGGTCTGATCGCCGCGGCCAGCTACGTCGCCTGGATCGTGATCGGCCTGCCCGCCGGTGTGATCGTGCAGCGCCTACCGCTG
>NZ_JBEXHY010000248.1:0-3016 GCF_040608295.1 Micromonospora sp. NPDC005197
CGCGCTGGACTTCGACGACCTGATCATGACGACGGTGCACCTGCTCCAGTCCAGGCCGGCCACCGGGGTGGGATCCAGCACGACCGTCGCCGTGGCGGTCTGCGGCGGCACACCGGGCTCCGTCGGCGCGTCGGTGTACTCGGCGACGAAGACCGCGGTGAGATTGTCCGCCCCGCTGTGCCCACCGTCCACGAAGGTGGGGATCGTCCCGGAGCACCCCGTCGCCGTGGAGAGCGGGTGCCCGTGCTGGTCGTGCCCGAGCACGTAGGTGACCTTCACCCGGGAGCAGTCCACCGGCAGGTCGTCGGTGACCTTCACCTCGTACGCGACGGTCTGCCCGAACTGGAACGGCTGCCCGGCCACCGGGGCGACGAACTCGATGATCGGCGCGGTCGGTCCGACCAGCAGCGGCAGGGTCGCCGAGGCGGACCGCCCGGTGCGGTCGGTCACCTTCAGCGTCGGCGTGTACGAGCCGTTCTCCTGGAACGTCCAGGTCGGGTTGGCGTCGGTGCTGTCCACCGAGCCGTCCGCGTTGAAGTCCCACGCGTAGCTCAGCTTGTCACCGTCCGGGTCGGTGGTGCCGGCGCTGGAGAACGCGACGGTCAGCGGGGCCTGCCCGACGGTCGGGGTACCGCTGATCTTCGGGATCGGCGTCCGGTTGCCGCGGACGAAGTCGATCCGGGACAGCTGGGCGTCCGGGTTCTCGGCGAAGTAGCCGTCCCCGTACTCCAGCACGTAGAGCGCGCCGTCCGGACCGAACTCCATGTCCATCGGGTTGTCCACCACCAGCGACGGCGCCACCGGCCGGATGTCCTGCACGTCCCCGTCGGAGTCGAGGCGGAACTCCTTGATGTAGTCCCGGGTCCACTCGTAGAACAGCGGCACCCCGTCGTAGTAGGCCGGCCACCGGGTACGCGACGTGCTGGTCCCGTCGTAGTCGTACGCTGGGCCGCCCATCGGGGCGATGCCGCCGGTGCCCAGCTGCGGGAACTCGGCCGAGGCGGCGGCCGCGTACCAGACCTGCGGGGCCTGGACCGGCGGCAGTTGCCGCTTGCCGGTGTTGTGCGGTGAGTCGTTGACCGGTCGCTTGCAGTTGAACTTCGGACCGGACTCGCCGGTGGCGAAGTCGTAGTCGCGGTAGGCGATCGTCGGCGTCACGCAGTACGGCCAGCCGTAGTTCGCCGGCTTGTCGATCAGCATCCACCGGCCGTGTCCGGCCGGCCCGCGCGCCGGGTTCGCGGTGGAGGCGTCGGGGGAGTAGTCGCCCAGGTACACGTTGTCCGTACGCCGGTCGACGGCGAACCGGAACGCGTTGCGCAGCCCCATCGCGTAGATCTCCGGGCGGGTCTGCGCCGTGCCCGGCTTGAACAGGTTGCCGGCCGGCACCGTGTAACCGCCACCGGCCTTCACCTTGATGCGCAGCAGCTTGCCGCGCAGGTCGTTGGTGTTGGCCGCGGTGCGCTGGGCGTCGTACGCCGGGTTGCGGTCGGCCCGCTCGTCGATCGGGACGTAGCCGTCGGAGGCGAACGGGTTGGTGTCGTCACCGGTCGACAGGTACAGGTTGCCCTTGCTGTCGAAGTCGATCTGGCCGCCGACGTGGCAGCAGATGCCCCGATCGGTCGGCACGTCGATGATCTGCTGCTCGCTGGCGAGGTTCAGCTTCATCCCGTCCAGCTTGAACCGGGACAGCCGCAGCGCGCCCCGGAACCGCTGCCAGTCGGCCTCGGTGCCGACCGCCGGCGCGTCCCCCTCGTTGACGTCGGGGGTCGCCGGGTCGTCCACCGGCGTGTCCAGCGGCGGCGAGTAGTAGAGGTACACCCACTTGTTCTGGGCGAAGTTCGGGTCGATGGCGACGCCCTGCAACCCCTCCTCGTCGTGCTCGTAAACCGGGATGTCGGCGGCGATGGTGTTCAGCCCGGTGCGCGGGTCGTGGATGCGGACCTCGCCGGTCCGGGAGGTGTGCAGCACCCGCAGGTCGGGCAGGACGGCGAGGATCATCGGCTCGCCGGGGAAGTCGTTGAGCGTCACCTTCTGGAAGCTGCTGTCCGGCGGCGGGGCCGCCGGCGCGGCGGCTGCCGCCGTCGTCGGCGCGACCAGGCCGGCCGACACCAGGAGCAGGGCGGACAGGAAAGCGGTCCGGTTCATCATCAGGTAGTCCCCCGAGGTGGTCAGTACCGGAGTGCGGCGAGGTAGTCGAAGCCGACCCGGGCGGTGTCAAGGGCGTCGGCGGGGGCGCGCGGCGGGGTGCCCGCGTCGTCGCGCTCCACGATGTACTCCTCGATGCCCGCCTCCCGCTCGTGGTCGAAGATCCGGCCGAAGTCGATGACGCCGTCGCCCAGGTCCGCGAAGCCGCCCTCGACGTCCAGGTCCTTGACGTGCACCTGGCGGATCCGGCCGCGGTTGGCCCGGATCACGTCGACCGGGTCGTGTGCGCCCCGCCAGGTCCAGTACAGGTCGAGTTCGAAGTGGACCAGCCGGGGATCGGTCTGCCCGGTGAGGATCTCGAAGCCGGTTGAGCCGTCGGTCAGCGGCACGAACTCCAACTGGTGGTTGTGGTAGCCGAAATCGAGCCCGGCGCGCTCGGCCAGCCGGCCCGCCTGGTTGAGATCCCGGGCCAGGGCACGGTAGACGGCGGGGTCCCGGTACGGACGCCCCTGGGCGTCCCGACCGAAGTACGGGTGGACGATCTTCTTGCAGCCCACCGTGTTGGCGTCCGCGAGGGCACGTTCCCAGGTGGCGGCGTCGAACGGCTGCGGGATGCCGGTGTGCCCGGACGTGGCGCGCAGCCCGGCCGCGTCGAGCGCGGCCCGGAACTCCGCCGCCGTACGCCCCACGAAGCCGGCGTGCTCCACCCGCCGGTAACCGATGCGCCGCAGGGCGGTCAGGGTGCCCGGCAGATCGGCGGCGAGCTGGTCACGCACGGTGTAGAGCTGGATGCTGATGCGGTCCACCGGCACCCGACGCCGGCCGTGGGACTGGCCCCGGGCGGCGGTGTCGCCTGCCGGCGCGGCGTTCG
>NZ_JBEXHY010000249.1:0-2707 GCF_040608295.1 Micromonospora sp. NPDC005197
CCCCGACCAACTGGTCGGGGGCGGCGCTTTCTGTGCCCAGCGGGCACGATGACCCGCCCTCGGTCGCGGCACAATGTTCCGGTGACCGCCGCGCAGATCTGGTCGGAGCAGTCCGGGTTGCTCGTACTGCCGAGCGGGGCAGTGGTGCGTGGACGCCGCATCGCCGCGACCGCCTCGCCTGCCGACTTCGCGCTGCTGTTGGCGCCCGGTCCGGCGCCGGCGTGGCCATTCCGGCGGATCAGGTGGCCCGACTTCTGGGTGCCGCTCGATCGGGCGGACGCACTCGACGCGTTGCGTGCGGCGCTGCGGAGGGCACGCGACGGCGAACGCGTTGAGGTGGCCTGCCGGGGCGGGGTCGGCCGGACGGGAACGGCGTTGGCCGCGCTGGCGATCCTCGACGGCCTGCCGGCGGAGCGGGCGGTGCCCTGGGTCCGGGCGGGCTACCACCCGAAGGCGGTCGAGACACCCTGGCAGCGGCGCTGGCTGCGCCGCGTCGCCTGACCGCTGGTGTCGCCGGCCACGCGGCAGGGCCGGCCCGTCCTCGACCGCTGGCGTGGGCCGCCCCACCGCGTCGCGTCGGCCCGCGCACCCGCGCGCCGGCCGCTGGCGTCGCCAGCCCGCCCGCACCGTCGACTCGGCCCACCGCTGGCGTCGGCCGCCCGCGCCGTCGGGCTCGCTCGCACGCCGTGCGGCGTCAGGCGCCGCGTCCCGGGCACCGCTGACCCGTCACCCCTTGGGCAGCTCCGCTGGCTTGTGGACGTACTCGCGGAGATGCGTGGCGGTGAGGGTGTCGCCGTGGGCGACCAGGTCCGCCGGCGTGCCGGTGAAGACGATGCGCCCGCCGTCGTGCCCGGCGCCCGGGCCGAGGTCGATGAGCCAGTCCGCGTGGGCCATCACGGCCTGGTGGTGCACCGTGTTGCCGGCGTCGACCATGCGGTCCAACAGGGCCAGCAGTTGGTCCACGTCGGCCAGGTGCAGGCCGGTGGTGGGCTCGTCGAGGACGTACGTGCTGGTCTTCTCCGCCAGGTGGATGGCGAGCTTGAGCCGTTGCCGCTCCCCGCCGGACAGGGTGGTCAGCGGCTGGCCGAGGCTGAGGTAGCCCAACCCGACGTCGACCAGCCGGTGGAGGATGAGGTGCGCCGGCCCGCTGGGGAAGAATCCGTACGCCTCGGTGACCGACATGGCCAGCACCTCGCTGATGTTCTTCCCGCGCAGGGTGTACGTGAGGACCTCGTCGGTGAACCGCCGCCCCGCGCACCGCTCGCAGACGCTCGCCACGCCGGCCATCATCGCCAGGTCCGTGTAGATCAGCCCGATGCCCTTGCAGGCCGGGCAGGCGCCTTCGGAGTTCGCGCTGGACAGCGCTGCCTTGACGCCGTTGGCCTTGGCGAAGGCGGTACGGATCGGGTCGAGCAGTCCGCTGTAGGTGGCCGGGTTGCTGCGTCGTGATCCGCGGATCGGGGACTGGTCGACGATCACCGCACCGGCCCGGCCGCGCAGTGAGCCGTGGATCAGCGAGCTCTTGCCGGAACCGGCCACGCCGGTGACCACGGTGAGGACGCCGAGCGGGATGTCCACGTCCACGTCCACGTCGCGCAGGTTGTGCAGGTCGGCGTGGCGGATGCTGAGCTGCCCGGTCGGTCGGCGTACCTCGTCGCGCACCCTCACCCGGTGGTCCAGGTGCCGCCCGGTGAGGGTGCCCGAGCGGCGCAGGCCGGGGACGTCGCCGGTGAAGCAGATCTGCCCGCCGGCGCTGCCCGCGCCCGGCCGAAGGATCGCCTGCGGGCCGTGGACCTCGCCGCCACCGCGGGGATCTCGGTGCAGCAGGTGCGCAACTACGTCGAGGAGGGCGTGCTGCCGCCGGTGCGGCGTACCGCGAGCGGCTACCGGATCTTCACGACCGCACACGCCCGCGCGCTGACCGTGGCCCGGCGGCTGGCCGAGGGGCACGGCTGGGGCCGTACCCGGGAGATCATGGCGGCGGTGCACGGCGGTGACGTGCCGGCGGCCCTGGCGGCGCTCGACGGCGGCCATGCCGAGCTGGACCGCGAACGCGCCGACATCCGCCGCGTGCTCGGCGCCTTCGAGACCGTGCTGGCCAACCCGCCGGCGACCCGGCCGGCCCAGCGCCGCGGCGTCCGCATCGGCGAGGTGGCGGCCCTGGTCGGGGTGCGGACCTCGCAGCTGCGCCTGTGGGAGGCCCGCGAGCTGCTGCGGCCGGGCCGCGCGCCCGGCACCAACTACCGGGTGTACGACGAGACCGAGCTGCGCGCCGCGCAGGTCGTCGCGCTCCTGCGCCGAGGCGCCTACCCGTTCGAGATCATCGAGGCGGTGCTGGGCGAGCTGCGCACCACCGGCAGCGCCCAGCGGGTACGCGCCGAGCTGGCCCGCCGTGAGCAGGACCTGCACGCCCGCAGCCTGCGCCGGTTGCGGGGCAGCGCCGCGCTGCACGACTACCTGGTGGAGCGGGCCGCCGCCGGAAGGTCGAGCGGCCAACCGCTCCCGCCGGGCGATCTTGTTGACTAGGGTCGGGCACATGAGAGCTGCGCTGCTGGCGGTCACGGCTTCCGCCGTCCTGCTCGCCCCCGCGCCGGTCGCGGCCGCCGCGGCGGCCCCCACCCCCGGCGCCGCGACGGGCGCCGCCGCCACGGGCGCTGCCGCCACGAGTGCCGCCGCCGCCCCCCCCGCCGATCGGCAGAGCACACGT
>NZ_JBEXHY010000250.1:0-2613 GCF_040608295.1 Micromonospora sp. NPDC005197
ACACCGGGGTGCCGCCCACGGGGGTCCCCGCGGTTACCGGGTCCCCCCGCGGCGGGGGGCCCTCGCCCGCCGCCCACCACCGCCGGGAGCGGTGGTGGCCGGCGCGACGGGGCCCGCCGTCGTTCCGCTGTGGCGCTCGCTGGCGGCGGGCCGGTGCGCGCCGCGTCGGGTCGTACACCTGTCGATGGTCAGGCCGTCGAGTCGTCTGCCGGTGCGGCGGCCGACGGGGGAGCGACCTCGGCGAGCGCGGTGCGAACGATCTCCAGCAGGTCGTCGCCCGGGTGGTCGATCCAGTGCTGGGTGGCGACGCGCAGGGCGGCCAGGAACGTCGCGGTCAGCAGACGGGAGCGCAGCTCCACCGCCGCGCCGGTGAGCCGGTGCGCAAGCTCCGCAGCCAGCTCGCGCTCGATCGCGGTGTACGCCGCGACCTGGTGCGCGGCCAGGCCGGGGTGCCCGCGCAGCTGCCGGCGTCGGGTCAGCCAGCTGTGGTCGCGATCATCCGATGATTCCCTGGTCAAGTGTTCGGCCGCCCGGCTCAGCGCGGTCCACGGCGGCTCGCTGCCCGGCCGCTCGTGCACCAACTGCAACAGCCTGCGCAGGCGCACCGTGTCACCGTGGAAGAGCGCCTCCTCCTTGCTGGAGAAGTAGTTCGAGAACGTCCGCCGGGAGACGTTCGCGGCGTCGGCGATCGCCTCGATGGTCACGCCGTCGGGGCCCTGCTCGGCCGCGAGGCGCAGCGCTGACTCGTGCAGGGCGAGGCGGGTGGCCGCCTTCTTGCGCTCCCGTAGACCGGTGATCTCGTCCATCGCGCTCAGCGTACGTCGAGTGACCGGCTTCTCAATGCGCAAACTTGCCGACTGGGCAAGATCGGTAGATGCTTGCGTGAGGCAACCAACTCAGGTGCGCGAATACGCGGGTTCGTGAACCCACGGCGCTCGCCGCGCAGCCCTGTTCGACGTCGCCCTCGCCAACCACGACAAGCTGGAGGCCGCGCGATGAGCGCATCCACCACCACGGCCGGCACCGAGCCGATGACCCATCGGCAGACGCTCGAGGCGCTCAGCGGTCTGCTGCTGGTGCTCTTCGTCGCGATGCTGAGCAGCACTGTCGTCTCGACCGCGCTTCCCAAGATCATTGGGTCGTTGAACGGCTCCCAGAACCAGTACACCTGGGTGGTCACCGCGACCCTGCTCACCGCGACCGCCACCACCCCGATCTGGGGCAAGCTGGCTGACCTGTTCAACAAGAAGCTCCTCATCCAGATCGCCATCGTGGTCTTCCTGCTGGGCTCCGTCATCGCCGGCTTCTCGCAGAGCGCGGGGCAGCTCATCGCGGCCCGCGCGTTCCAGGGCATCGGGGTCGGCGGCCTGCAGGCCCTCGTCCAGGTGGCGATCGCCGCCATGATCCCGCCGCGTGAGCGGGGTCGCTACAACGGCTACCTCGGCGGCGTCATGGCGGTCGCGACCGTCGGCGGCCCGCTGCTCGGCGGCCTCATCGTCGACACGTCCTGGCTGGGCTGGCGCTGGTGCTTCTTCGTGGGCGTGCCGGTCGCCGCCATCGCGCTGATCCTGCTCCAGGCGACCCTGCACCTGCCGACGCTGCGGCGGGAGAACGTCAAGATCGACTACCTGGGCGCCACCCTGATCGCCGCCGGCGTCAGCGTGCTGCTGATCTGGATCTCCTTCGTCGACGGTTCGTTCGCGTGGGTCTCCTGGCAGACCGGGGTCATGGTGGGCGGCGCGCTCCTCCTGCTCGCCCTCGCGGTCTGGGTGGAGTCGCGGGCGGCCGAGCCGGTGGTCCCACTCGGCATCGTGCGCCAGCACACCACCGCGCTGGCCATCCTCGGCAGCCTCGCGGTCGGCATGGCCATGTTCGGCGGCGCGGTCTTCCTCGGCCAGTACTTCCAGATCGGCCGCGGCTACAGCCCGACGGAGGCCGGCCTGCTCACCATCCCGATGATGGCCGGCGTCCTCGGCTCCTCGATCGTCGCCGGGCGGCTGATCACCCGGACCGGGCGGATCAAGCCGTACATCGTCGCCGGTTCGATCATCCTGGTCGCCGGGTTCGCGCTGCTCGGCACCATCGACCACGAGACGTCGCTCGTCCTGGTCGGCATCGCCATGTTCATCGTCGGCACCGGCGTCGGCATGACCATGCAGAACCTCGTCCTCGCCGTCCAGAACACGGTGGCCCTCAAGGACATCGGCGCGGCCAGCTCCAGCGTCGCGTTCTTCCGGTCGCTCGGCGGCACCATCGGTGTCTCGGTGCTCGGCGCCGTCCTCGCCCACCGGGTCACCGACCAGATCACGCGTGACCTGACCGCCGCCGGGATCCCCGCCTCCGGCGCCGGCGGCGACAGCAACCTCAACATCACCGCGCTGCCCGACGGGATCCAGCACATCGTGCGGGCCGCGTACGGCGACGCCACCGGGCACATCTTCCTCATCTCGGCCGCCATCGGGGTGGTCGGCGTCATCGCCGCGCTCCTGCTCCGGCCGGTGACCCTGCGGACCAGCCTCGACCTGCCGGACGCCGCCACGACGACGGCGGTCGGCGCCGACGCGGTCGACGGGGCGCCCGCGTTCGACCAGGTCTCCGTCGACCCCGCGCCGA
>NZ_JBEXHY010000251.1:0-2580 GCF_040608295.1 Micromonospora sp. NPDC005197
TCGTCCGATCCGTCCCCGGAGGGCGACGGCGACCTGATCGTCCCGCTCACCGGCGTGCGCAAGGTGATCGCCGACAAGCTCTCCCGCAGCCGGCGGGAGATCCCCGAGGTGACCATCTGGGTCGACGTCGACGCCACCGGGCTACTGGAGACCCGCGCGGCGATCAACGCGGCGACGCCCGACGCGCCGGTGAGCATCCTGGCCCTGCTGGCCCGGATCTGCCTCAGCGGTCTGCGCCGGTTCCCGCAGCTCAACTCCCGCGTCGACACCGAGGGTCAGCGGATCGTCCAGTCCGCCGGGGTGCACCTGGGCATCGCCGCGCAGACCGACCGGGGCCTGCTGGTGCCGGTGCTGCGCGACGCCCAGCGACTCACCACGGCCGAGCTGGCCGCCGAGCTGGCGGCGACCACCGCCGCGGCGCGGGCCGGGACGCTCGCGCCGGCCCGGCTCACCGGCGGCACCTTCACGCTGAACAACTACGGGGTGTTCGGCGTGGACGGCTCCACCCCGATCATCAACCACCCCGAGGCGGCCCTGCTCGGCGTGGGCCGGATCGTGGACAAGCCGTGGGTGGTCGACGGGCAGTTGGCCGTGCGCAAGGTGACCCAGCTGAGCCTCACGTTCGACCACCGGGTCTGCGACGGTGGGGTGGCCGGTGGCTTCCTGCGGCACGTCGCCGACTGCGTGGAGCGCCCGGCGCTGCTGATCGCCGCCGTCTGACGCGTACCCCCGGCCCTGGCACCGCCCGCGCGGCGCCGGGGCCGGCGTGCGTCAGTGGTTTCGCGGTCGCGTCATCGGGAAGTCGGCCCCGCCGGTACGCACCGGAGGCGTCGAAGGGAGCCGACCCGTGGTCGTGGCGAACGAGCTGCTACTGAATTCGGTACGGGTGCGGCGGCCCGCCGCGGCCGGCGCACCGCTCTACTGCGACGCGCTGGAGTACGGGCTGACCGGCGACGGCGCGACCAACGACCAGCCGGCGTTGGCCGCCCTCGTGGACCGCCTCGGCGCCGGGTACGCCTCGGACGGGCGGGCCCGCGTCATCTACTGCCCGCCGGGCATCTACTCGATCCGCGATTCCGGCACGGTGTGGCGTAGTGGGGTCTCGCTGGTCGGCGCCGGCCCGGCGGCGACCCGGTTCATGCTCAGCAACGAGGGCAACCGGGCCGACCCGACCCCGCTGGCCTTCTGGACCACCGTGCAGCACGGGGCCGACCGGGACCGGCACATCGCCGACTGCACCTTCGCCGACTTCCAGATCGACGGCTCCGGCGTGGCGATGGCCGAGTACAACTACCTCGCCAAGGGCCTGGGCCTGCAGTACGTCGTGCGCGGCGTGTTCCGCAACCTCTACATCCACCACACCGCGGCCACCGGGCTGGGCTGCGACTTCCTCCAGGACTCGCTGATCGACGGCGTGGTGGTCGTCGGCTGCGGGCGACTGGACAACGGCGAGCAGATCGGCGGCGCCGGCATCGGCGTGGGCATCGGCGGTTGGGGCGCGGTGGAGCGGTTGACCATCGCCAACTGCACCACGCTCGCCAACGGCACCAACGGCATCTTCCTGGAGCTGCAGAAGGACTACTGGCCGCCGCCCCGCGGCTACCGCATCATCGGCTGTCACAGCCAGGGCAACCGGTTCGGCATCTCCGACTGGGGTGCCGACGGTCTCATCGTCTCCGCCTGCACGATGACCGGCAACCTGGAGGCCGGGTTCGACATCTCCGCCCAGGGCACCGCGGCGGTGGCCGGACGAGGTGGGCTGCTCACCGACTGCGTCATCGACGGCAACATCCGCGACGGGGTCATTGTCGGCAACAGCCCGGGCCCGTACACCATCCGGGGCAACCGGATCAGCGGGAACGGTCAGTACGGCTACCACGGGCAGGACCTCGGGCGGGGCTACCAGGGCCCGGTACGGGACGTGGTGATCGAGAGCAACGAGTTATGGGGCAACGGGCTGGACGCCGTCCGGATCGACCACCAGATGACCGACGCGGTGCTGCTGAACAACCGGATCCGCAACAACGGGCGACAGTACGCGCAGGCCGCCAGCGGCGGTGGCGAGACCGTTCGCTACGCCCAGCGGTCCGTGGTGGACCGGTCGGCGACCTGGCCGCACGACGGGCACCGGGGCAAGGTCCTGCGGGTGGGACGGGCCGTGGCCATGGTCGCCGCGAACACCGGCGAAGAACTCGTCCTGGCGCCGGTCCGGCCCGACGGCATCACCGCGTGGAGTGGGGACGTACCGCCCCCGGGCTGCGGGTACGAGCTGTCCGCGGCACCCGAGCGGCGGGCCGGCATCACCATCGACGCGGCGTTCGACTCGGCCACCATCCGCGGCAACCGGGTCTGGGACAACCACGAGTACAGCACCCAGACCCACGGTCTGTGGATCACCGAACGGGGCAGCTGTGTGGACTGCCGGGTCGAGGACAACGACCTCGCCGGCAACGCCAATGGCGGGATGCGCCTGGACACCCCGCCGGTGGGCGGACGCTGGCGCGACAACCACGTCGACAGCGACTGGGGCTGACCAGCCGGGCCGGAACGCGAAGCGGCGGCGGCCGGAGAGCTCTCCGG
>NZ_JBEXHY010000252.1:0-2547 GCF_040608295.1 Micromonospora sp. NPDC005197
TGGCGGGCTGCTCCGGCGTCGACCAGGCGGCCGTCCGCCCAGACCTCGACCGGCCCGAGGACCCGAATCTCCATGAACCGCCGCTCGCCGCATCGCCAGTCGGACAATCCGCCGACGGACGGCCGGATTGAGGTTCCGGCAGGAATTCGTCGACCTGCCGCGCAGATCATCGTTGGCACAGCGGCATCAATCAATGCGATGTCGGCAATTCGACTCACGGCCTGTTCCGGTCGTGACGACACCGGAGGTCACCATCGTGCGAAGTGCTCTGCGAAGGTTCACGTCCGCCCTGCTCGGCGTGGTTGCCGTGGGCGCCGCGCTCGGCGTCGCCCCGAGCCCTGCCCAGGCCAACTACGCCTGCCCCTCGGGTCTGCTCTGCCTGTACGCCGGGACCAACTTCAGCGGGGACATCTTCCTGCTCGACGGGCCGTACAACGGCTGCAACGACGTCGGGCTGCCCTCGTACTTCCGCAACAGGACCCAGTCGATCATCAACAACCGGCCGTCGGGCACCGTCTCCACCTTCTGGGACAACGCCAACGCCACCGGCCTGCTCGGCTACCAGCACGCCTACGGCTACCGGGCGAACCTGGCGTACGACTCGGCCGCGATCGGGGGGAACTGGAACCAGCGGATCGAGGCGGTCCGGGTCTGCTGATCCGCGGACCGAAGCGGGCAGGGGGGTGCACGACGGCGCCGGTCGGAATTCCACGGGGGACTCCGACCGGCGCCGTCACGCGGCTCAGCCCGGGTAGTAGCAGACGTTCGGGATGACCGGGCCGCCGTTGACCCCGAAGATCGCGAAGCCCATGTACGCCCGGGTCTGCGGGCCGTACTCGCCGTCCTCGGCGATGTTCGCGTACACGATGTCTTCGTTGATCTTGTGTTGGGCGTACCGGACGGCGTCGCGGGTCTTCGGGCCGTAGTTGCCGTCGAGGCTCAGTGAGCGCGAGTAGCAGTTGTTCAGCGCCTCTTGAAGCACCAGCACCGCCGAGCCCGAGTGGCCGTAGGTGAGATAGCACTGTTTGTTCCCGGTCTGCCAACCGATGGTCGGCACGTGCATGTCCGCGCCGCCCGGATAGCCGCCGACCCGGTAGAAGGTCAGGCTGGTGCAGGGGCTGGACGCGTGCGCGGCGGTCGGTGCGAGCAGGGTCAGGCCGGCGCTGGCCAGGACGGTCACGAGGGTGGCGGCGGCGCTGCGGCGGCCGATGCGGCTCCGGTGGATCGGCATGCTCTCCTCCTGGGAAGGTTGCCGGGGTCGACCCGGTGTGCTTCCGAGCATCGCGGCCGTCGATCTATGGTTTCCTGCCCGAACGTCAATTCCCAGGAGCGCCGATGCCCGTCGACGCCGTGATCTTCAGCGGGCAGGGACCGCACGCCGAGCTGGCGTGCCACGATCGGCGCCTCCTGGGAGCACGGCCGCTCCCACCACCCGCCGATCGGCCCGTTCCTCACCTCGAACTGCTCCGTCGCACCGGCGCCTGGCTGCGTACGGGCGGTGACATCCGGGCCTGATCGGAATCGGTCCATGATGGTCGGTGCACAGCCGCGCGTGGTCCGCAACCGCTGGCAGAGGCGCCGCGCGTGCGCCGGTGAACAAGTTCACAAGCGTTGGGCGAGGGTCACCGACCGTGCCTACCGTCGATCGAGTCCACCACCGTGGACACCACGACCGGCAACGCCAAATCCTGCCCCCGGTCGTCGGATACCAGAACCCCGGGCAGGAGCGGGGGACCCACGTTCCTCGGTGCATGTCACCTCGGGGTGAAGCCGCCACCGCGCGGCCGGGCTCCTCGGCCCGAACCCGACAGCTCACCTCGCCGGCGTGGAGGAACCACACATGACGTCTGTCCACACGCCCCGTCATCGACGGGTCACCACCCGCCGCGTCGCCGTCGGCACCCTGGCCGTCGGCGCGATCACCGGCGCCGTCGCCCTCTTCGGCCCCGCGGCCCCGGCCCAGGCCGGTGTCAACTGGGACGCGATCGCCAAGTGCGAGTCCGGCGGCAACTGGAAGATCAACACCGGTAACGGCTACTACGGCGGGTTGCAGTTCTCCCAGGGCACCTGGGCCGGCTACGGCGGCAAGAAGTACGCCGCCCGTGCCGACCTGGCCAGCCGCGGCGAGCAGATCGCCATCGCCGAGAAGGTGCTCGACGGGCAGGGCATCGGCGCGTGGCCGACCTGCGGCCGCAAGGGCGGCTCGTCGGGCGGCTCCGCCACGAAGTCCTCGACGAAGTCGACCGCGAAGTCGTCGAAGTCCACCGCCCCGAAGGACCGGTCCACCGCCGGGAAGGACCGGTCCACCGCCCCGAAGGAGCGGTCGTCGCGCGGCGACCAGCCGGCGACCCGCAACCACGAGCGCACCGCCCCGGCGGCCAGCGGCGACACGTATGTGGTCAACCCGGGGGACACCCTGTCGGAGATCGCCGACAGCCACCGCCAGGCCGGCGGCTGGCAGGCCCTGTACGAGCGCAACCGGCAGCTGATCGGCGCCGACCCGGGTCTGATCCTCCCGGGCCAGCGGCTCAGCCTGTAAGAGCACCA
>NZ_JBEXHY010000253.1:0-2506 GCF_040608295.1 Micromonospora sp. NPDC005197
CCGCAGGTCGGGCGCGGGTCGGCACCGCCGCCGTCGGCGCCGCCTCGGCGGGCCGGGCCAGCGTCGGTTCCGCGTCGGTGGGTGGCCGTGCCGCGGTGGCCCGGGCGAGCGTCTCGCCGGTCTCCGGCGGACCGGGCGGCCCCGGAGGCCCCGGCGGACCGAACGGTCCGGGTCGCGGTGGCCGGGGCGGTCGCGGCGCGGGTGACCCGGCGGGGGCGGCTCGGGCCAAGAAGCGCAAGCGGATGAACCTGCTGATCGCCGGGTTCGCCGTCTTCATCATGCTCGCTGGCGTCGGTGTGGTCGGGTTCACCTACTACTCGACGAACGTCGTCATGCCCAACGAGTTGCCGCTGCCGCTGTCCACCACCGTGTACGCCAAGGACGGCAAGACCACGCTCGCCAAGCTGGGCAGCGAGAACCGCACCTTCGTCACCATCAACCAGATTCCGGAGCACGTGCAGCACGCGGTGGCGGCAGCCGAGGACCGGAACTTCTACCGGCACTCGGGCGTCGACTACAAGGGCATCGTCCGGGCCGCGTGGAACAACGTCTCCAACGGTGACAAGCAGGGCGCCTCGACGATCACGCAGCAGTACGCCCGCAACGCGTTCGAGAACCTCAAGGATGACACGTACGGCCGGAAGGTGAAGGAGGCCATCCTCGCCTCCAAGCTGAACGACGCGTACAGCAAGCCGGAGATCATGCAGCACTACCTCAACGTCATCTACTTCGGACGCGGCGCGTACGGCATCGAGGCGGCGGCACAGACGTACTTCGGCAAGTCGGCGATCAAGCTGACCCCCGCCGAGGGCGCGGTCCTGGCCGCATTGATCAAGCAGCCGGTCGCGACCGACACCCACAAGGGTTACGACCCGGCGGTCAACCCGACCGACGCTAAGACCCGGTGGGACTACGTGATCGACGGGATGAAGAAGGAGAAGTGGCTGGACCCCGCCACCCCGATCGAATACCCGAAGGTGCTGCCACCGAAGAAGGGCGGCAACGGCTTCGGCGTCGACACCCCCCGGGGCAACGTCATCAACTACGTCCGTCAGGAGATGGACGCGATGGGCCTCTGCTCCGACACCGGCGCGGAGGGCAAGACGAGCTGTGTCGACGCGCTGCGGGACGGCGGCTACCGGATCACCACGACCATCGATCCGAAGCTCCAGACGGCCGCCGAGAACGTCGCCATGCAGTCGAAGAAGGGCTCGGAGCTCAACGACCAGCCCAAGAACTTGATGGCGGCGGTGGTCTCGATCGACCCCAAGAAGGGCCGCGTACTCGCGTACTACGGCGGTGACAGCGGTGCCGACTTCGACTACGCCGGCAAGAACATCGACAAGAACGGCGACCTGACTGGTGGTCACCCGCCGGGCTCCTCGATGAAGGTCTACACCCTCGCCGCCGCGATCGAGGCCGGCATCTCCGTCAAGTCGCACTGGGACCCCACGCCGTACAAGCCCGAGGGTTCCAAGGACCCGATCGGTAACGCCGGCCGGACCAACCTCAAGTGCGGCAAGTACTGCACCCTCGAAGAGTCGACGGTCCAGTCGTACAACGTGCCCTTCTACTGGGTCGCCGACACCATCGGCGCCGACAAGGTCGTCGACATGGCCCGGAAGGCCGGCGTGACCACCATGTGGGACGTCAACCCACCGCGGGCCTACGACCTGTCGAAGAAGGAGAAGAACCCGTTCGACAACTACACCGGTTTCGGCAAGTACCCGCTCACCGTGTTCGACCACGCGAACGCGATGGCGACGTTCGCCAACGACGGCAAGTACATCAAGGCGCACTTCGTCATCAAGGTGGAGCAGCAGGACAAGGACACCGGTAAGTGGAAGGTCGTCGGCAGCGAGCGCATCAAGCCGGAGCAGCGGATCGACAAGAAAATCACCGATGAGGTGACCGGCG
This sequence comes from Micromonospora sp. NPDC005197, assembly GCF_040608295.1. Classification (NCBI taxonomy): domain Bacteria; kingdom Bacillati; phylum Actinomycetota; class Actinomycetes; order Micromonosporales; family Micromonosporaceae; genus Micromonospora; species Micromonospora sp. NPDC005197. The sequence continues at coordinate 1,918 of NZ_JBEXHY010000253.1, forward strand.
TCCTCAAGCAGATTCCCGCCCCCAACCATCTCTCGCTCGAAGACGGCCGTCAGGCCGCCGCCAAGACGGGCACCTGGGAGTACGACGACAAGGACAACGCCCACGCGTGGACGGTCGGCTACACCCCACAGATCGCCACCGCGGTCTGGGTGGGCAGTCGGGACCCGAAGAAGCCGCAGATCCGTCTCGCCAATGGCAAGGACATCGGTGGCTCGACGCTGCCCGGTCCTATCTGGGAGAAGTACATGAACACCGCCCTCAAGGGCCAGGAGGAGATTCCCCTGCCCACCGTCACCGGCGAGGGCGACGTCACGAAGGGCAACGGCAAGGAGGCGCCGCCACCGCCGCCGCCGACCGTTCCGGGTCAGCCCGGCGGCCAGCCCGGTGGGCCGGGAGCACCCTGTGACCCGCTGACCAACCCGTTCTGCCCACGTACCGAGGGCAACCCCGGCGGCAACGGCCCCGGCGGCCCTGGCGGCCCCGGGAACGGCGGAAACGGCGGTGGTCTGCTGCCCGGCCTGCCACCGACCACACGGGACTGACCCGCACCACGCATGACGCCGCCGCCGGCCGGACGAGTCGTCCGGCC
>NZ_JBEXHY010000254.1:0-2500 GCF_040608295.1 Micromonospora sp. NPDC005197
GCACCAGCCGCGAGGCGTGGTGCGGGGGCCCTTTTCGACCGCTGTCGACCTCGTGGGCCGCTCGATGTGGTGAAGGACTCAGACCGGCCGTCGGGACCGCGGCGGTCGCCATCCGCCCCGGGTGCGAGGATGAGGGCCGGCAGTGTCGCCGGGCCCGCCCTCGCCCTTGCGGAAGGATCTTCAATACCGTGGCTGACGCACCGATCATCCGGATTCCCGACGAGATCAAGCCCGCCGACGGACGTTTCGGCTGCGGCCCGTCCAAGGTCCGTCCGGCGGCCGTGTCCGCGCTCGCCGAGGTGGCGACCAGCTACCTGGGCACGTCGCACCGGCAGAAGACGGTCCGCGACCAGGTGGCCCGACTGCGCTCCGGCATCGCCGAGTTCTTCTCGCTGCCCGAGGGCTACGAGGTCGTGATCGGCAACGGCGGCACCACCGCGTTCTGGGAGGTCGCCACCTTCGGCCTCGTCCGCGACCGTGCGCAGTTCGCCAGCTTCGGCGAGTTCGGCGCGAAGTTCGCCAAGTCGGTCTCCGACGCTCCGTTCCTGGGTGAGCCGACCGTCCGCAAGGCCGCGGCGGGCAGCGCGCCGACCCTGGTCGCCGAGGCCGGCGTGGACGTGTACGCGACGCCGCACAACGAGACCTCGACCGGCGTGGCCGTGCCGATCAACCGGGTCGCCGGTGCGGACGAGGGGTCGCTGCTCCTGGTCGACGCCACCTCGGGCGCGGGCGGCCTGGAGGTCAACGTCGGCGAGACCGACGTCTACTACTTCGCGCCGCAGAAGTGCTTCGGCTCCGACGGCGGCCTCTGGCTGGCCCTGATGTCGCCGGCCGCGTTGGACCGGGCCGCCGAGATCAAGGCGTCGGGGCGTTACATCCCAGCCTTCCTGGACCTGGTGACCGCGATCGACAACTCGCGGCTGGAGCAGACGTACAACACCCCGGCGCTGGCCACCATCTTCCTCGCGGCCGAGCAGACCGACTGGATGAACGCGCAGGGTGGTCTGGCCTGGGCGGCCAAGCGCACGGCGGAGAGCGCCGCGACGGTGTACGGCTGGGCGGAGCGGTCCTCGGTGGCCACCCCGTTCGTCACCGACCCGGCGCTGCGGTCCAACGTGGTCGCGACCATCGACTTCGCCGACGGGGTGGACGCCACCGCGATCGCCAAGGCGCTGCGCGCCAACGGCATCGTCGACACCGAGCCGTACCGCAAGCTCGGCCGCAACCAGTTGCGGGTGGCGCTGTTCCCGGCCGTCGAGCCGGCTGATGTCGAGGCGCTGACCGCGTCGATCGACTACGTCGTCGAGCGCCTCTGAGCATCGTCACGGTGGGTGTCCGTCGGGGCCTCGATGGACACCCACCGTGATCATCGCCGCAGCTCAGTCGCGACATGCGGGGTGTCGCTTCCCCCACCCCGAGACAGATGCGCGTACGGTGGTCCGAGACGCCTGGGTGGCCGACTCGTGGCGTGCGGCCAGCGAAGCGGGACGGAGGCAACGCTATGCGCCCAGTACGCTTCGTCGCCCTTTCCGAGGACGGCCAGGCGCTGGTGCTCGCCGACGAGGTCGGGCGACTCCTCGCCCTGCCGATCGACGAACGCATCGCCGGCGTGATGCACCCCGAGCCGGGTGCCCCGCCGCTCGCGGTGGCACCGAGCACCGTCGACCCGACTCCCTCACTGTCTCCCCGGGACATCCAGGCCCGCATCCGCTCCGGTGAGTCCGCCGAGGACGTCGCCCGGATCGCCGGGGTGCCGGTCGACCGCGTGCTGCGCTACGCCGGCCCGGTGCTCCAGGAACGGGCGATGCTCGCCCAGCACGCCCGTCGCACCCGACTCAAGGGCGCGGAGAAGCCCACCCCGCTCGCCGAGGTGGTCAACGGCCGACTGAGCCAGCACGGCATCGACACCGAGAAGATCTCCTGGGACGCGTACCGGCGCGACGACGGCACCTGGCGGATCATCGCCACCTGGCCGTCCGGCAAGGCCACCGCGCAGGCCATCTGGGACATGGACAAGGCCCGGCAGGTGGTTACCCCGCACGACGACATGGCGCAGTACCTGTGCGCCGAGCGGCCCACGCCGATCCTCGGCCAGGAGCCGGCGCCGGAGCGGGGCGGGCACGCCCTGCCTGGTCCGTCGCGTGGCGAGCCGAGCCGTGGTGGGCACGGGCTGCCGGCCGCGTCCGAACACCCGCGCCCTGGTCGGGATCCGATTCGGGCCGGCCGGGACGCGCTGCTCGCTTCACTGGACCGTCCGCTCGGCGGCTCGTCGGGTCGCGGCCTTGAGCCGCGTACCCCGGCCGCTCTGGCCGGGTCGGACGCGCCCCGGCAGCGGCCGGTCGGCGGCGGCGCTGCCGCGCTGCTCGGCGGTGGCCAGGGCTCGGCCTTCGACGACGACTCGGACGCGCCCAAGGAGGTCCCGGCCGTTCCGTCGCTGGCGGTGCTGCGGCGAGTCCGGTGTGGAACGCGGCCAGGGACAGCCGCCACGGGTCACCGGGGA
>NZ_JBEXHY010000255.1:0-2474 GCF_040608295.1 Micromonospora sp. NPDC005197
GGCGCCGCTGGGGCGGTCGCCGGCGGCCTGGAAGGCGGACACGACCGCCGCGCCGCGGTGGGTGGCCGCGAACACCGCCTCCAGGGTGGGCACGTCGTCCCGGCAGATCTCGTTGAGGGTGACCAGGGCTGGTCGTTCGGCCCTGATCACCTCGGCGGCCCTGCTCAACGCCCGCCCGGTCCAGCAGCCGGCGCGACCGCTGTTGCAGAGGTTCATCTGCAGCACCCGGACCCGGACCGTCGTGGGCGCGGGAGCCCCGGCCACCGGCGATTGGGCCGGCACCCCGGCGACGGCGATGAGGCAGCCGGCGGCGAGCGCTCGGCGGATCGCGCGATACGGGCCGGCGCCACGGCGGCCGAGGAGCGCGCCTCGGATTCGGGTGGTGTCGCCGGGCGGATCTGTCGACATGCGGGCTCCGGCAGGGCAGGCGACAGTCTTCGCCGAGGTGCCCGTGATCCTACTGCCGGCCGTCGCGCGGCAGGGCCGAGGCGTTGTTCAGCTTCGAGAGCCTGGCGGCGTACGAGCGGTACCGCGCACGGTTCGGCGACGACCCGGAGTTCGTCGCGGCCGACGCGATCCGCGACGAGTCCGGTTGTGTGGTGCGCTACGAGCGGACGTTCATGCGCCCGCTCCTGCCGGATGACGACCTGGCCGTGCCGCGCTGACACGGGCCGTGCGGTGAGGGTGGACCCCGCACGACCCGTGCCGGTTCAGCGGTGCGGCCTGGGCGCGATGCGCGGCAGGACGTACGGCGGGCCGGCGAAGATCAGGTCTGACTTCAGCTCCTGGTACGCCCGCTTGGGCTGGTAGTTCTCGTCGTAGATGGTGGCCAGACCCTCAGGCGGGTCGTTGAACCAGTCCGGCACCCACGAGTACTTGTCACTGAAACCCCAGACGGTGTACGACAGGCAGGTGCGCACCGCGAGGCACGCCTTCATCAGCACGCTGAAGTTGGCCGCCGACGCCTGCAACCGGGGGTTGATCTCGGCGGAGTTGCCGGCCCGGACCGCCTCGGTCATCTCGCTGCGGACGTCGACCTCGGTGAACGCGGTGGCCAGGCCGAGCGCGGCGAACCGCTTCAGGGCGGCGGTCACCTGCAGGGTGTCGAAGTTGCCGTACTGGGTGCCCAGGTGGCCCTGCGAGCCGACGCCGTCGATCGGGACGCCCCGCGCGCGCAGCCCCTTGGCCATGTCGTAGACGAACTGCGTCTTGTCGTCGGCCGGGTTGCCCGAGCCGAACGCCTCGATGTTGTAGTCGTTGTAGAACAGCAGCGCCGTGGGATCGGCGGCGCGGGCCCAGCGGAACGCGTCGGCGATGTAGTCGGGGCCGAGGTTCTGCGCCCAGAAGCCCTTGTAGTGCAACGTCGACGGGGTGTCCCAGGGGTCGCTGACCGCCTCGTTGACCACGTCCCACTGCCAGATCTTGCCCTTGTAGTGGTTGACGACCGTGGTGATGTGCTTGCGCAGCAGCTCACGCAGCTCCTGCTTGGAGATGCTGCCGTCGGCGACGCCGCTGGTCAGCCAGGCGGGCAGTTGGTTGTGCCAGACCAGCACGTGGCCGCGCACGGCCTGCCTGTTGCGCTTGGCGAACTCGACGAGCTGGTCGGCGGCCGTCCAGTCGTAGGTGCCCCGGGTGGGCTCCAGGCTCTCCCACTTCATCGCGTTCTCGGCCGTGACCGAGGAGAACTCCGAGGCGGCCAGCCGGCGGTACTGCGGGTCGTTGGCGTCGTTGAGGGCTGTCGCGTTCACCGCGGTGCCGATCTTCAGGCCGTGACGCTGGCCGAGGGTCGCGAGGCTCTGCGTGGTCGGGTCGTACGGCCGGCTCGCGGTGGCCGGCATCGCGTTCAACGCCGCAGCGGTCGCGACGGCGACGAGGCCGGCGCTGATCCACCGTCTTGGCTTCATCTGCCTTCCTTTCGAGCATGATCGACAAACGTCGATCTTTGAAGGGAGGGTGCGGCCCGGGGATGAGTGGGCGGGGTGCGGTCTCGGGTTCGGTGGCGCTCTCCGAAGCACCGGAAACTCGTTCGAAACATTATGGCCGTCGATGGGGCTCGTCAACTCTGAAAACTTCCGGAAAAAACTCGGGTGAGCTGCGCGACTGTGGAGAGTCATCGGATGAAAGTTTCGACGGGTGCGCGGTGTGGCCGGCCTGCCAACGGCAGTGGGGACGGCACCGACCGGGATGGGTCGGCGCCGTCCCCACCATGCGGGGTCGGCAGCTGATCAGCCGCGCAGACGCGCCTCGATGGCCTCGATGACGCGCGGACGCAGCTCGGCGGCGCGGATGACGGCGTCCACCGAGCCCACCTCGACGGCGCGTTGGATGTTGTGCACCCGGTCGAACTCCGTGGCCACCTCGCCGAGCTTCTCCGCCCGCACCGACGAGCGCAGCTCGTCGAGCTCGGCGGCCAGCGCGGCGCGCTCGGTGCCGGCCGCGGCGGCGACGCGGGCCTCCAGGTCTCGCACCCGCTC
>NZ_JBEXHY010000256.1:0-2458 GCF_040608295.1 Micromonospora sp. NPDC005197
CGGCTCCCGAGTGGGGAGCCGGCCGGCGCCGTCGTGTCCGGCTACCTCAGCAGGCCGCGTACAGGCGACGGGTGCCGACCCCGGCGGCGTACGCGGCCCGGTCGCTGAACCGGCAGCCGTAGTCGGGTCGGGCCACCACCGCCGGGTCGGTCACCGTGTCGCCGGCCGGGCGCTTGCCGGTGCGTACCCAGGACACCAGGTCGTCCCAGGCGGCGCCGGCCTCGGCCGGGCTGAACTCGCAGTGCTGCGCGGCCCGGATGGCCCGCTGCACCACCAGCCGGCTGCGACCGTGCCGCGCCACGTCGGTGGCGTACGCCTGCTCCATGCTGAACGGCACGAACATGTCGCCCAGGTCGTGCAGGCTGACCACGGGCGCGCTCGGCCGCCCGGCGATCTTCGGCACCTCGGTAAGCGTCGGCAGGAGTCGCTGCACGATGTTCTCCGGAGCCACCCGCTGCACCGACGAGTTGACGTCGACGGGGCTGTTCGGGCTGTAGCGGGTCAGCAGGTTGGTGGAGATCTGGCTGGGCCGCTGGGCGGGGGAGTCGCCGCCGTCGGTCACCGCGATGGAGAAGAGGAAGTCCTTCCAGACCGCGAAGGCCGCCTCCGCGCCGGGCCGTGGTCCGCCCGTACGGTTCACGGTGATGGCCCGCAACTGTTTGCCCCGGTCGGTGGTGGTGTCCGGCCCGGTGGGCGTGAGCCCCGCCAGCCCGAGCGCCACCTGGATGCGGGGCACCGCGTTGCTCAGGTAGTCGGCCGGCGTCGGGTAGGCCGGCACTCCGGCGAGGGCCTGCGCGACCAGGTTGTAGTCGAGATAGAAGTCCAGCAGCGTCTGGTCACCGAGCACGCCGCACATGGGCAGCGCCCCGTCGTAGTAGCCGGGGTACTGCTCCAGCGAGCGCCCGATGACGTACCCGCCCATCGACACCCCCGCCAGGTAGGTGCGGTGGGGCCTGCGCACGGTCCGTCCGAAGTGGTCGGCGAGGTCCCGCGTGCTCAGCACGCCGGAGCGGATGTCGAAGCCGTTGCGGTCGTACGACGACGACGCCCACGCGTACCCCTGGGCCAGCAGCCGCTGGCGCAACTCGAAGGCCGGCGGCTCCGGCGAGAGCACCGTGCCCTGGCCGCGGTAGCCGTGCGCCCACACCACCAGGTCGCCGTTCCACCGGGCGGGAACCTCGATGATGTACGCGGCGTGCCGGTGCACGCCCTGGCGTACCGTCGTCGGCTTGCCGGCCACCACCAGCGGCGCCAGCGGCGGATTCTGGAAGGTGTAGCCGGGCAGCGGCTGGTCGCCGGAGGGGTCGTGGCCGCCGGTGGAAGCGCCGGCGGTGCTCGGTGCGGCGGCGGTGGGTGCGGCGGCGGTGGGTGCGGCGTCGAACAGTCCGACGGCCAGGGTCAGTGTCGCGGTGGCGGCGATCAGGCGGCGCAGCCTACGAACGGGTACGGACAGCATCGATGCTCCCCATCGGACGGATGTCGCCTGCGGGGGCGACCAGGCGGGACGGTTGCCTACCGGCCGGTAGCGCCCTGAACCTAGGACTGCCGTCGACCGGAGTCAATGGCTGAGCTGACCGACCAGTCAGACGGTCGGTGCGGCCTGCCCGGACTGGCGCCCTGGCCGTGCGGTGCGTGTCCTGGCCGTGCGGTGCGTGTCCTGGCCGTGCGGTGTGTGTCCTGGCCGTGCGGTGTGTGTCCTGGCCGTGCGGTGTGTGTCCTGGCCGTGCGGTGTGTGTCCTGGCCGTGCGGTGTGCGTCCTGGCCGTGCGGTGCGTGTCCTGGCCGTGCGGTGCGTGTCCCGACCGTGCGGGCCGGGTGTGGGGCCGGTCGGGGCGGTCGGGTTGACTGGTCGCCGTGGACGACTCGATCTGGGCGGCGGCCCGGGCTGCGCGGAGCTGGCTGGACGCGGCGAACGGCACCGGGCAGACGGAACTGACCTGCCGCATCCTGAAGCTGACCGAGGAGGCCGGGGAGGCGTCAGCCGCCTGGATTGGTCTGCTCGGGCAGAATCCGCGCAAGGGTGTCACCCACACCCGCGAGGACGTGGCGGCCGAGTTGGCCGACGTGGTGTTCACCGCGCTCGTAGCCATCGAGAGTCTCGGACTCGACGCACAGACCGTTCTGGGGGCCTGTGCCGAAAAGGTCCGCTCTCGCCTGGAGGGCTGACGCCCTCCATGATCGGCACGGTGTCGGCGAGGTGGGTGTGTCCGGCTGGCCGGATGCCGCGATATCGCCGATCTGGAGTCGATCAGGCCGGGTGTCCGGTAAGACCGGTTGGGGTCGTGCCGGTTGGGTGGGATGTCCGTTTCTGGGGGTTGTTGGGGTGTGACCGGGTGCATCCGTGGGCTGGAATCGTGGCGGGCGGGGGGTCGTTACATACCCTGACGATCGCAGGACCACGGCCAGCCGCCCCGCCCGCTCGACCGGCGGGGGAATGGCCGGCCGGGCCGGGTCGTTGC
>NZ_JBEXHY010000257.1:0-2410 GCF_040608295.1 Micromonospora sp. NPDC005197
TCGCTGGGTTTGTGGGGGGGGGGGGCCCCAACTGGTTCGGGGTTGGGGGGGGGTTGGTGGGGGTGGCGGGGGCGGGCGGGGTGGTCGGGGGGGGGCCGGGCCCGCGTCGCGTCCCGGGCCCCGGTGGTGTCACCGTCAGAGGTACTGGCCGGTGTTGCTGGCGGTCTCGATGGACCGGCCGGCCTCGGCGCCCTTGCCGCCGGAGACGAGCGTGCGGATGTAGACGATCCGCTCGCCCTTCTTGCCGGAGATGCGGGCCCAGTCGTCGGGGTTGGTGGTGTTGGGCAGGTCCTCGTTCTCGCGGAACTCGTCGACACAGGCGTCGAGCAGGTGCTGCAGGCGCAGGCCCTTGCGACCGGAGGTGAGGAACTCCTTGATGGCCATCTTCTTGCTCCGGTCGACGATGTTCTGGATCATCGCGCCGGAGTTGAAGTCCTTGAAGTAGAGGACTTCCTTGTCACCGTTGGCGTAGGTGACTTCGAGGAAGCGGTTCTCCTCGGTTTCGGAGTACATCCGCAGCACCACGGCGTCGATCATCGCGGCGACGGTGGCCTGGGGGTCGGCTCCGTGTTCGGCGAGGTCGTCCGGGTGCAGCGGGAGCCCGGAGAGGATGTACTTGGAGAAGATGTCCTTCGCCGCCTCGGCGTCCGGTCGCTCGATCTTGATTTTCACGTCGAGCCGACCGGGGCGCAGGATCGCCGGGTCGATCATGTCTTCCCGGTTGGAGGCGCCGATGACGATGACGTTCTCCAGGCCCTCCACACCGTCGATCTCACTGAGCAGCTGCGGGACGATCGTGTTCTCCACGTCGGAGGAGACGCCGGAGCCGCGGGTCCGGAAGATCGAGTCCATCTCGTCGAAGAACACGATCACCGGGGTGCCCTCGCCGGCCTTCTCCCGAGCCCGCTGGAAGATCAGCCGGATGTGCCGCTCGGTCTCGCCGACGTACTTGTTGAGCAGCTCCGGGCCCTTGATGTTGAGGAAGAAGCTGGTGTGCTTCTCCTTGCCCTGGCGCTCGGCGATCTTCTTGGCCAGCGAGTTGGCCACCGCCTTGGCGATCAGCGTCTTGCCGCAGCCGGGCGGGCCGTAGAGCAGGATGCCCTTCGGTGGGCGGAGCTGGTGCTCGCGGAACAGGTCCGCGTGCAGGAACGGCAGCTCCACCGCGTCGCGGATCTGCTCGATCTGCGACTGGAGGCCACCGATGTCGCCGTAGTCGACGTCGGGCACCTCCTCCAGGACCAGCTCCTCGACCTCGCTCTTCGGGATCCGCTCGTACGCGTACGCCGAGCGGGGCTCGATCATGAGCGAGTCGCCGGCCCGGATCGCCGAGCCGATGAGCGTCTCGGCGAGGTGCACGATGCGCTCCTCGTCGGAGTGGGAGACCACCAGCGCCCGGTCGCCCGGCCCGCCGTTCGGTCCCTCCAGGATCTCCTTGAGCATCACGACCTCACCGACCCGCTCGTACCCGAACGCGTCGACGATGTTGAGCGCGTCGTTGAGCAGGACCTCCTGGCCGCGGCGCAGCTCGTCCACGTCCAGTGAGGGCGAGACGGCGACCCGCAGCTTGCGGCCGCCGGTGAAGACGTCCACCGTCCCGTCGTCGTGCTTGGCCAGGAAGACTCCGTAGCCACTCGGCGGCTGCGCGAGCCGGTCGATCTCCTCCTTGAGCGTGACGATCTGCGTGCGAGCCTCCTTGAGGGTGCTCACCAGCCGGTCGTTGTTCTCGGTCAGCCGCGCCAACTGTGCCTGGGTGGCCGCCAGCCGCTCTTCGAGCTGCCGGACGTGTCGGGGGCTTTCGGTCAACTTCCGCCGCACCAGGGCGAGTTCCTCCTGAAGGAACGCGACCTGCGTGGAGAGATCGTGGGCTTCCTTCTCCCACCGTGCGGCGCGCGAGTCCGCGTCGTCGCTGCGTGCTGCCACGTCCCACCTCCCCGGGGGGCTTGAACGTTCTGACCTAACACTAGCCGCTATGAGCCCGATTCGGTCCCACGCAACACCCTCGTCACCGAACCTTGATCGCCAAGGGTGGCCTGGCGGGCCGGTACGGGCGTTCGGGTACCGTCGGAGGCTGGTACGGGAGAACATGGGGGGTGCACCGGTGGCCGAGGTCGCGACCGACCAGTTGCAGGTCTGGGTGGACCAGGATCTCTGCACGGGTGACGGGCTCTGCGTGCAGTACGCGCCGGAGGTGTTCGAGTTCGACATCGACGGCCTGGCGTACGTCAAGGGCGTCGACGGTGAGCTGCGGATGGCGCCGGGCAGCCGGGTGGACGTGCCCGCGCACCTGCGCCTCGAAGTGATCGACTCCGCGAAGGAGTGCCCGGGCGACTGCATCCACGTGGTGCGTGGCGACGGCGTCGAGGTCGCCGGCCCGGACGCCGAGGACGACTGAGCCGGGCGCCGGCGTCGC
>NZ_JBEXHY010000258.1:0-2299 GCF_040608295.1 Micromonospora sp. NPDC005197
ACAAACACTCTCCCCCCCCCCCCCTCTCTCCCCCTCGCGGGGCCACCCCCCCCCCGGGCGCCGGCCCCCCCACCCCCGCCCGGGCGCGGCCCACGGCCGGGTGACCGGTCAGCGGCCGCAGGCCAGCGTCATCCCGTCGGGGACCGCGCTGGTGGTCACGAGCACGCCGAACGTCGTCGCGCCGCCCGGCGCAAGTGTCCCGTTGTAGGAGGCGTTGCGAACCGTGACGTCGGCGCCGACCGTCTCGACGACCCCGCCCCAGACCGTCTGGATACGCTCGTCGCCGGCCCACCGCCAGGAGACGCTCCACCGGTCCAGCGCCTGCGTCCCGGTGCTGCGCACCGTCACCGTGGCGACGAAGCCGGTGCCCCAGCGGGAGTCGATGGTGGCCGTCGCCCGGCACGCCGTCAGCGGAGCGGTCCGGGCCGGTCCGACCAGGTACGGGTCCCGACGGCCCTCGGCGTCGCTGAACCGGTACCAGTACTCGGTGTCGGGCGTCAGCTGGCCGATGGTCACGACCCCGTTGCGCTCGGGCCCGGTGACGGCCTGCGCCACCGGAGCCTGCCACTGTTGGGCGTCCTCCCGGCTGGCGAAGAGTCGGACGGTCATCGGCGGGTCGTAACCGCAGGGCGGGCGGAACAGGATCGAGTACGACAACGTCACGCTGGTGGTGGTCACCGCGGTCACCGAGGCGCTGATCGGGATGGCCGGCGGGCAGGTCGGGGTCGGTGACGGCGACAGGGTGGGTGTGGGCGTGACCGCCGGCGCCGGCGCTGCCTCGGCGGAGCCGGTCGTGCCGGCCCAGCCGGCCAGCGCCATGGTCGTGACTGCCAGGACGATGCGGAGCATCGGTACCTCCGGGGAAACCGTCGCCGTCGCGGTCGCGGATGGGCGACCGACCGTACGGGGCCGGACGTACGGCGGCCGCCCGACGGCGATCGGCATGCGGCCGCTGACGAGGACTGCCCGGCGCGGGAGGGGTGGCCACCTCGCGCGTCCCCGGATCCGGAGAAGAACGGGCGCGCTGGCTCCCGAGCGCGACCGACCCCCAGCAGCGCATTCGATGGGCATCAATACAATCTGGCCAACCGGTGAGCGGCGGCGGCACCGGGTCGTCGGACGCGAGCCCGTCGAGAAGCGGCTGCCTGCTCCTCGCCGCAGGGACACGTGCCGGACCCCTCCGCCGACGATCATCCATCGTGGCCTGTCAATTCGATGCGGGAGCACACCATGCGCGACAGAAGCAGCACGAACCGGCGAACCCGGGTGGCGAGGGCACTGACCGCGACGGCCGCCGCGGCGGCGCTGACCGTCGCGCCACTCACGGCGCCGGCACCCGCCACCGCCGCCGTCAGCCGGGCCGAGTTGGCCCTGCGCTGGGCGCCCGTCCACTACCAGGACGTCGACGCCACCGGTGCCCACGCCCTGGGCGGCCAGTCCGACTATCTCACCGCCGTGGACTTCGACGGCGACCTCAACGGGCGCAACAACTGGGACCGCGCCGGCCAGTCCGGCACCTCGCTCGCGGCGCACGCGTACTACTCCGTCGTGGAGACGAGCACGCACTGGTACATCACGTACCTGTTCTTCCACCCTCGGGACTGGACCGATCACCCGTTCTTCGAGACCGAACACGAGAACGACGGCGAGGGGGTCCTCTTCGCGATCGAGCGCGACGGCTCCCCGTACGGCGTCCTGCGCGGCGCGGTCACGGTCGCGCACAGCGACTTCTACTCGTACACGCCGGCCGGCAGCACCTGGACCAGCGGCCGCGAGAGCGTCGACGGCACCCTGCAGTTCCAGACCTCACCGCACGACTCCTTCACGCACCCGGTGACCGCGCAGGAGGCGCAGGGGCACGGCCTGAAGGCATATCCGCAGTACGCCATCAACGGCGACGGCCTGGTCTACTACCCGTCCACGGTCGCCGAGACGCCGAGCAGCGGCAACGACCGCGACGTGCGGTACCAGCTCGTCGACATCTTCGCCGCCGGGGGGCTGTGGGCGCAGCGGACCAACGCGAACCTGTTCGCCAGCCTGGGCACGTTCGCCGGCGACACCTCCGGCGACTGCGGCTCCGGCACCTGGAGCTGCTCGGCGAACTCCGCGAACGCCCCCTGGGGCTGGGACGACGGCAACGACGTGCCCGCCCGCGGCGAGCTGGCCAGCGACCCGGCGAAGCTGTCCGCCGAGTACTTCACGGTCCCGGCCGGGCTGGCGCGCAGCTACAGCTACAACCCGTACGCCGGCGCCGCCGCGGCGCTGGCCGAGGCAGCCAGGACGGCAGCGCCGACCGTCG
>NZ_JBEXHY010000259.1:0-2147 GCF_040608295.1 Micromonospora sp. NPDC005197
CCGTTCCACTCCTTGCAGGCCACCTCGCACGCCTTGCACCCGATACACACGCTCGTGTCGGTGAAGAACCCCATCCGCGGCGGCGCGTCCACATAGCCGGCGTCCGGCGCCGGATCGAGCGGCCCGTACAGGGCGTTGGGGTGGGGCATCGGTCAGGCCTCCTGGTCGCTGCTGCTGTCGGCGACGTCGGTCGTGATCAGCGGCGGGTAGCGGTGGGTCAGGTGCCCCGACCGTCGCCGGTAGTCGAATACGAGGTTCAGCAGATCCTGGCCCCTCGGGCGTCGGCCGGGCCGCACGTCGCACGTGCCGACCTTGCTTTCCTGGATGAGGACGTTGGGGTCGAGGGTGATGCCGAACAGGTCGTTGGCCGAGTCGCCGGTGACCAGACCCTCGTAACCGAAGTGGTACGGCACCCAGACCTGGTGGATGATCCGACCGTCCACCCGCAGCGGGGTGATCCGGTCGGTGACCAGGACCTTCGCCTCGATGGCCGCGCGGGCGGTGACCAGGTGCGCCCAGCCCAGGTGGGTCAGGCCGCGTTGGGCGGCCAGTTCCGGCGACACCTCGACGAACATCTCCGGTTGCAGCTCGGCGAGGTGCGGCACGGTCCGGCTCATGCCGCCGGCGGTGTGGTGCTCGGTGAGCCGGCTGACCGTGAACACGTACGGGAAGACGTCGCTGTACGGCTCGGGCGGGCTCGGGTTGAGGGTGTTGATCGGATGGATGTAGACCTTGCGAGCCGGGTTGGCCTGCTGGCGGTAGAGCGGGTTGCGCACCGGCGACTCGATCGGCTCGTAGTGCGTCGGCAGCGGCCCGTCCAGCACGCCGGTGGGCGCGTAGAGCCAGCCCTTGCCGTCGCCCTGCATGATGAACGGGTCGTCGCCGGCGATCCCCGCCGGCCCGGACGCGTCGGCCGGCGGCCGGTACGAGGGCGGTTTGGTCTTCTCGAAGTCCGGCACGTCGTAGCCGGTCCACTCGGCCTTCTCCGGGTCCCACCAGACGTACTTCTTGCGCTCGCTCCACGGCCTGCCCTCCGGATCGGCCGAGGCACGGTTGTAGAGGATCCGCCGGTTGGACGGCCACGCCCAACCCCATTCGAGCGCCACCGAGGACTGCTCCGAGCCGGGCTTGCGGCGCGCGGCCTGATTGACGCCGTCGGCGTACACCCCGGTGTAGATCCAGCAGCCACCGGCGGTGGAACCGTCGTCCTTCATCTCCGTGTAGCTCGACAGCGGTCGGCCGCTGGCCACCTCGTATCCGTTGATCTCGTATAGCACCGATTCGGCGCTCGGTTCGGCGTGCGGACCGTGCGTGGGGTAGTTCCAGTTGAGGTCGAGCAGCGCCCGGTCGCGGGGCCGGGTCGAGCCGGCCAACCGCTCCCTGACGATGCGTCCGAGGTGGTAGAAGAACCACAGTTCGGAGCGGGCGTCGCCCGGCGGCTCGACAGCCTTCTCCCGCCACTGCAACAACCGCTGCGTCTGGGTGAACGTGCCCTCCTTCTCGACGTGCGAGGCGGCCGGCAGGAAGAACACCTCGGTACGACACTCCTCGGGCGCGATCTCGCCCGTTTCGATCTCCGGGGCGTGCTGCCAGAACGTGGCGCTCTCGACCATGAAGAGGTCCCGCACGACCAGCCAGTCCAGGTTGGCCATGCCGAGGCGCTGCGCGCGGGCGTGCGCCGAGCCCACCGCGGGGTTCTGCCCGAGCAGGAAGTACCCCTTGACCTTCCCGTCGATCATGTTGAGCACCTGCTGGTAGGTGCCGTGGTCACCGGTCATCCGCGGCAGGTGGCCGTAGCAGTAGTCGTTGTCGGCGGTGGCCGCGTCACCCCAGTACGCCTTGAGCAAGTTCACGCCGTAGGCGCGCGCGTCACCCCAGAAGCCCTTCTGCCCGGGGTGGCGGATGCTGTCCACCCACTCGTCGAGGGTCGGGTGGTCGGCGTGGTGCGGCATCGGCAGGTAGCCGGGCAGCAGGTTGAACAGCGTCGGGATGTCCGTCGAACCCTGGATGCTGGCGTGACCGCGCAGGGCCATCACCCCGCCACCCGGCCGCCCCATGTTGCCCAGCAGCAACTGGATGATCGCCCCGGTACGGATGTACTGCACGCCCACACTGTGCTGCGTCCACCCCACCGAGTAGATCAGCAT
>NZ_JBEXHY010000260.1:0-2142 GCF_040608295.1 Micromonospora sp. NPDC005197
GGCGGAGGTGGCCCGGTACGTGGTGGACCCGGCGCTGGACGCGCGGCACGGGCCCCGGCCGTACCTGCACCCGGTACGCACCCTCGGCGGCACGGTGGTCACCGACGCGCTTCCCGCCGACCACGTGTGGCACCTCGGCGCCTCCCTCGCCGTGCAGGACGTCAACGGCAGCAACCTCTGGGGCGGGCGCACCTACGTGCGCGACGTCGGCTACACGTGGCGCGACGACCACGGCGTCATCGCGCACACCGGCTGGTCCGAGCGGGCCGTCGACCGGCTGGCGCACCGGCTGCAGTGGCGCGACCGGCACGGGTCGGTGCTGCTCACGGAGCAGCGGCGGCTCGCCGCCGTTCCGCTGACCGGCGGCGTGTCGGCCTGGCGGCTGGAGATGGACTACACGCTCAGCGCCCCGGCGGAGCAGGACGTGCGGCTGGGCAGCCCCGCCACCAACGGCCGCCCCGGCGGGGCCGGCTACGGGGGGTTTTTCTGGCGGGCGGTCTCGGCCTCGCCCGCGTCGGTGTTCAGCGCCTCGGCGACGGGGGAGGAGGCGGTCAACGGCTCCGCCGAGCCGTGGATTGCGCTCTGCGGCACCGGGCCGGACGGTCGGGCGTACACCCTGGTCTTTACCGGTCTCGGGGTCGACGACCGGTGGTTCGTGCGGACCGCGATGTACCCGGGTGTGGGGGTGGCGTTCGCCTTCGAACGGCCGGTCACCATCGCGGCTGGCCTGCAGCGGCAGGGCCGGCACGGCGTGGTCGTCGCCGATGGAGCCCTGGACCCTGCCACCGCCGCGGCAGTGGCCGCGAACTCCGCCCGTGTTGACGTGGTGAGCGGTGATCATGTGGTGAAACAGAGGTCAACGAGCGGTTGATCCACTCCAGGTCGCCGACATGGGGGTGTCCGGGCGTCTAAATGCCCCCATATCGGCGATATGGTGTGGATCAACCGCACAGGGGGTCGCGTTTGTCAACGGGTGGGCAGGGCGGCGGTCACCCGCACGGACTTGACGATGGCGGGGATGGAGCCGATCAGCAGGACCAGACCCCAGATGATGGCCACGATGGCGAAGACCAGCGCGCCCACGTCGTCGAGGATGCTCACCACGATGACCGGGACGAGCCGGTGCAGGAACTCCAGCACGACGGTGCAAAGCAGGGTGGTGAGCGCCAGCAGCACGAGGCCCTTGTTCTGCGCGAACCGTGGCTGGGCGAGCAGCAGCAGCACCGCCCAGACCAGCTTCAGCAGCAGCGCCAGCCCCAGCAGCAGGCTCGCCTCACCCACCGGGAAGAAGCCCCACAACGCCAGGTACGCCAGGGTGCCGAACGGCACGGCCAAAAACAGCGACACCATGATGGTCAGCTCCACGAAGGCGATGATCAGCAGCACGAGCGAGCCCAGGATGAGCAGGATCGAGAAGATCAGCGTCGCCACACCCTGGATCCGGCCCTGCACCCGCTCGGGCACGACCAGGCTCAGGCAGAACAGGCCGGTGGTCCACAGCGCCACCACGTCGATCAGCGCGAGGTAGCTCGTACCTCGCCCGGAGGGCTCGCTGATTCCGCCGGCGTCCACCTCCACGCCGAGGTCCGCCGCGCCGGCCAGCAGCGCGCCGGTGGCGTCCCCGCCCCCGGTGAGCAGTGACGATCCGACCTCGACGAGGACCACCAGCGTGACCGCGACCAGCGCGAGCAGGAGGAAGGGCTTGCGCAGGTCACCCATGTCGGGCCTCCTCGCGGTCGTGCCGGCCGACGGGTGCGCGGCCGGGGCCGGCGGCCGGCACGGGCCCGGCCGGGGGACGGGTCAGTCGGCGGCGACGGTGACCGTGCATCCGACACCTCCCGGACAGCTCAGCAGCACAGTGACCGCACGGTCGACGGCAATCCGGGCGACCGCCTCGCCGCCGTCGTCCGGCTCGACCTCGGAGCGCACGGTGAGGTCGGCGTCGCGGGGCGCCGGAGCGCGCACCACGAACGGGCGACCACTGCGCAGCACCAGCGTCCGCAGCTCGCCCGGGTCGGCGACGCGCACCGCGCAGCCGCCGACGAAGCTGAGCACGTCGCCGGTGCGGTCGCAGTCGGCCTGCACGGTCGCCGGGTCGACGCTCGTACTCGCGCCGGCGAGCCGGCCGAGCCGCTCGACGAC
>NZ_JBEXHY010000261.1:0-2133 GCF_040608295.1 Micromonospora sp. NPDC005197
ATGCTGATCTACTCGGTGGGGTGGACGCAGCACAGTGTGGGCGTGCAGTACATCCGTACCGGGGCGATCATCCAGTTGCTGCTGGGCAACATGGGCCGTCCGGGTGGCGGGGTGATGGCCCTGCGCGGTCACGCCAGCATCCAGGGTTCGACGGACATCCCGACGCTGTTCAACCTGCTGCCCGGCTATTTGCCGATGCCGCACCACGCCGACCACCCGACCTTCGGCGAGTGGGTGGACAGCATCCGGCACCCCGGCCAGAAGGGCTTCTGGGGCAACGCCGAGTCGTTCGCCGCCAGCCTGCTCAAGGCGTACTGGGGTGACGCGGCGACGCCGGAGAACGACTACTGCTACGGCTACCTGCCCCGACTGACCGGTGACCACGGCACCTATCAGCAGGTGCTGGACATGATCGACGGGAAGATCAAGGGGTACTTCCTGCTCGGGCAGAACCCGGCGGTCGGCTCGGCGCACGGCCGGGCGCAGCGCCTGGGCATGGCCAACCTGGACTGGCTGGTCGTGCGCGACCTGTTCATGATCGAGAGTGCGACCTTCTGGCAGAACGGCCCCGAGGTGGCCACCGGCGAGATCGTGCCCGAGGAGTGTCGCACCGAGGTGTTCTTCCTGCCCGCCGCCTCGCACGTCGAGAAGGAGGGCACGTTCACCCAGACGCAGCGGTTGTTGCAGTGGCGGGAGAAGGCCGTCGAGCCGCCGGGCGACGCCCGCTCCGAGCTGTGGTTCTTCTACCACCTCGGCCGCAAGCTGCGGGAGAAGCTGGCCGACTCGACGCTGCCGCGTGACCGTGCGCTGCTCGACCTCACCTGGGACTACCCCACGCACGGTCCGCACGCCGAGCCGAGCGCCGAGTCGGTCCTGCGGGAGATCAACGGGTACGACGTGACGACCGGCCGTCCGTTGTCCAGTTTTGCCGAGGCCCGTGCGGACGGCTCCACCGCGATCGGCTGCTGGATCTACACCGGCGTGTACGCCGACGGCGTCAACCAGGCCGCCCGCCGCAAGTCCCGACACGAGCAGGACTGGGTGGCCGCCGAGTGGGGCTGGGCCTGGCCGGCGAACCGCCGCATCCTCTACAACCGCGCCTCGGCCGACCCGGACGGCAACCCGTGGAGTGAACGCAAACGCTACGTGTGGTGGGACGCGGAGAAGGCCGAGTGGACCGGCTACGACGTGCCGGACTTCGAGAAGACCAAGCCTCCGTCGTACCGGCCGCCGGCCGGCGCGTCCGGGCCGGCGGGGATCGCCGGCGACGATCCGTTCGTCATGCAGGGCGACGGCAAGGGCTGGCTCTACGCGCCCAGCGGCGTGCTGGACGGGCCGCTGCCGACGCACTACGAGCCGGTCGAGTCGCCGGTGCGCAACCCGCTCTACCGGCAGCAGGCCAACCCGACCCGCAAGTCGTACGCGCACCCGGTGAACTCGGTCAACCCGAGCCCGCCCGAGGAACACAGCCAGGTCTTCCCGTACGTGTTCACGGTCAGCCGGCTCACCGAGCACCACACCGCCGGTGGGATGAGCCGCACGGTGCGCCCACTGGCCGAGTTGCAGCCGGAGATGTTCGTCGAGGTGTCGCCCGAGTTGGCCGCCGAGGCCGGGTTGGCGCATCTGGGGTGGGCGCACCTGGTCAGCGGGCGCGCGGTGATCGAGGCGAAGGTGCTGGTGACCGATCGACTCACGCCGCTGCGGGTCGACGGTCGGATCATCCACCAGCTGTGGCTGCCGTACCACTTCGGTTACGAGGGTCTGGTCACCGGCGACTCGGCCAACGACCTGTTCGGCATCACCCTCGACCCCAACGTCCTCATCCAGGAGAGCAAGATCGGTACCTGTGACGTCCGGTCGGGCCGCCGGCCCACCGGGACGGCGTTGCTCGACCTGGTCGCCGACTACCAGCGGCGGGCCGGGATCACACCGGGCGGACACGCGCCGGCCGTCACCACCGACCAGGACGTGGAGGGGCGCGATGGCTCCTGACCCGAACAGCCTCTACGGGCCGCTCGATCCGGCGCCGGACGCCGGTTATGTGGACGCGCCGCCGCGGATGGGGTTCTTCACCGACACGAGCGTGTGTATCGGGTGCAAGGCGTGCGAGGTGGCCTGCAAGGAGTGGAACGG
>NZ_JBEXHY010000262.1:0-2119 GCF_040608295.1 Micromonospora sp. NPDC005197
CGGTCGGCCGCCCCGCAGCGGTCGCGCCGCGCGGCGTCGGCACGTAGCCTGCGCAGATGCGACACACCCTCGCACCCGGCGACGACACCCTGCACGGTCACTTCTCCCCCGACCTCGCGCCGGCCCTCACCATCGACCCCGGCGACACCGTCACCTACCGCACCCTGGACTGCTGGTGGTCGGCCGGCCCGTACCCCGGCGGGGCGAACCGGGACCGGCCCCGGGCCCCGCAGCACCGGCCCGATCACGGGCATGCGCTGACCGGGCCGGTCGCGGTCCGCGGTGCGCGGGCCGGCCAGACCCTCGCGGTACGCATCGACGCGATCGTCCCCGCCACCTGGGGAACGACGGTGGCCGGCGGGTGGGCGAGCGGGTTCAACCAGCGCTACGGCGTCGCGGCCGACGGCGTGGTGCACGCCTGGGAGCTGGACCCGGTGGCGTTGACCGGCCGCAACCAGCATGGCCACACGGTGGCGCTGCGCCCGTTCATGGGAGTGCTCGGCATGCCGCCCGCCGAGCCGGGGAAGCACTCCACCATTCCGCCTCGGCCCTGGGGCGGCAACCTGGACTGCAAGGACCTGACCGCCGGCAGCACCCTGCTGCTGCCGATCCCGGTCGACGGGGCGCTGTTCTCGGTGGGGGACGGGCACGCCGCGCAGGGCGACGGTGAGGTCGGCGGTACGGCGATCGAGTGCCCGATGGACGAGGTGACGCTGACCCTCGACGTCCGCGACGACTTCCCGGTCACCGGCCCGGTGGCCCGCACCGCCGACGCCTGGCTGACGCTGGGCGTGGGAGCGTCCCTCGACGACGCGACGTTCATGGCCCTCGATGGGATGCTGACCCTGCTGCAACGGCTGCACGGCCTCAGCCGACCGGACGCGGTGGCGCTGGCCAGCGTCGTCGTCGACGTGCGGGTGACCCAGATCGTCAACCAGACCGTCGGCGCGCACGCGGTGCTGCGCGACGACGCGCTGCGCTGAGCCGCACAACGGACCGCCCGCGCGGCGGCGACGTGGCGGACCGCCCGCGCCGGCTCGCAGCGGCGGACGGCTGTCAGCGCAGCCGGCGGGCGGTGAACCTCGCCGGCGGCTCGGCGATCGCGTCCTGTGCCGCGATCAGCTGGATCTCCCGGGTGCCCGCCGCGAGGGTCGCCTCCAGGACGGTGAAGACGGAGGAGATGGTTTGCTCCAACGCGGTCGCGGGTGAGCCGGAGGTCAACAGGTGCGCCAGGTACAGCGCCGCGGTGACGTCACCCCCGCCGTTCGGACTGATCGGCAGCAGCGGGGTGGTCACCGCCCAGGCACCCTCGTCGGAGACCGCCACCACCTCCAGCGCGCCCGCCGGGACGTCGCTGTGCAGCACGCTGGTGACCAGGACGTGCCGCGGCCCGGTGGCACGGACGACGTCGACGGCCTCCAGCACCTCCGCCAGCGAGGACGTCGTGCGGCCGGCCAGGAAGTCCAACTCGAAGTGGTTCGGCGTGATGATGTCGGCGCGCGGCACGACTGTGTCGCGCAGGTACTCCGGAATGCCGGGCCGGACGAACATGCCCCGGCCGATGTCGCCCATCACCGGGTCGCAGCAGTACACCGCGGCCGGGTTGGCGGCCTTGACCTGGGCCACCGCGTCCAGGATCACGGCGCCCATCGCCGGATCGCCCTGGTAGCCCGACAGCACCGCGTCGGCGCCACCGAGAACCCCCCGGTCGGCGATGCCCGCGATCACCTCGGCCACGTCGGCGGCCGCCAGCAGCGGCCCGCGCCACGCGCCGTACCCGGTGTGGTTGGAGAAGTGGACCGTCAGGACGGGCCAGACCTCGTGCCCGAGTCGCTGGAGGGGAAAGACGGCGGCCGAGTTGCCGACGTGGCCGTAGGCGACCGACGACTGGATGGACAGGATCTGCACCGACCCATCATGGCCGCCTCCGACGGCGCGCAGCGCGCGGCCCGCCGAATCTGTCGGCTGGGCCACTCCGGCCCGCACCGGCCACCCCGCACTGCAGCGGGCAGACCGCGCCGCGGCCGAGCCGCGAGCCGGTGCCGCCACACCCTCGGGCGGCCCGGACCGTGGGCGTCGGAGCCGCCCGTGGGCGTCCGTCAGGGGGTGGTCAGCCGCC
>NZ_JBEXHY010000263.1:0-1976 GCF_040608295.1 Micromonospora sp. NPDC005197
TGGTTGGTGGCATTGCCCCCGGCGCCCGACCCGCCCCGCCGCGGCCCCGTATCCGGCGGGCCCCACGCCGAGAGGCGTGGGCCCGGCAGCATCCGGCACAGCGAAGGTCTGGCGGGGTACGTCTTCCTGTCGCCGTGGCTCATCGGCCTGATGGGTGTCACGGCGGTCCCCATGCTGCTGTCGCTCTACCTGAGCTTCACCAACTACGACATCCTCACCCCCTTCTCCGAGGTGCGGTGGGTGGGGTTGGCCAACTACGAGCGGATGTTCACCGCCGACCCGTCGTACTGGCACGCGGTGCGGGTCACCCTGACGTTCGCGCTGGTCGCGGTGCCGCTGAAGCTGGCCGCCGCGCTCGGCGTGGCGTTGCTGCTCAACCGTGCCTGGCGCGGCGTCGGGCTGTTCCGCGGGCTGTTCTACCTGCCGTCGCTGCTCGGCGGCAGCGTCGCGCTGGCCATCGTCTGGGTCAACATGTTCAACCGCGACGGGGCGTTCAACTCGCTGCTGAGCCTCGTCGGCGTCACCGGCAGACCGTGGGTCAACGACCCCGACTGGGCGCTGGAGACGCTGATGGTGCTCGCCATCTGGCAGTTCGGGGCGCCGATGGTGATCTTCCTGGCCGGGCTCAAGCAGGTGCCGACCGAGCTGTACGAGGCCGCGTCGGTCGACGGGGCCGGCAGGTTCCGCCAGTTCCGCAACGTCACGCTGCCGATGCTCTCCCCGGTCATCTTCTTCAACCTGGTGCTGGAGACGATCAACGGCTTCCAGGGCTTCACCGCCGCGTTCGTGCTCAGCAACGGCACCGGCGGCCCGGTCGACTCCACCCTCATGTACACGCTGAACCTCTACATCACCGGCTTCACCGACCTCAACATGGGCTACGCCTCGGCGATGGCCTGGGTGTTCCTGCTCGCCATCGCGGTCATCACCGCGATCTTCTTCAGCACCGGACGGTTCTGGGTGCACTACTCCGACGGGGAGGACCGGTGATGGTGGCGGTGAACCCGGCGGCCGCGGCGTCGACCACAGCGCCGCCTAACGCGCGTCGTCGGCCCGGCGGCCGGTCCCTGCTGCGGCTGCTGATCCTGGTGATCATCGTCGTCGTGGTGCTCTACCCGCTGATCTGGATGGTGGGCACGTCGGTGAAGTCCCAGGAGGAGATCGTCAACAACGTCGGGCTGCTGCCCGAGCGCTTCACCCCGGGCAACTACACCGCCGGATGGTCCAACTTCGACGTCAGCTTCGGCCGGTTCTTCCTCAACAGCGCGATGGTCAGCCTGCTCACCGTCGTCGGCAACGGGCTCTCCTGCCTGCTGGCCGCGTACGCCTTCGCCCGGCTGCGGTTCCGGCTGCGCGGCATGTGGTTCGCCGTCATGATCGGCACGCTGCTGCTGCCCCAGCACGTGCTGATCGTGCCGCAGTACATCCTGTTCCGGACGCTCGGGCTGGTGGGCGGCGACTGGCCGTACCTGCCACTGCTCATCCCGCAGTTCCTGGCCACCGAGGCGTTCTTCGTCTTCCTCATGGTGCAGTTCATGCGCGGCGTCCCGCGCGAGTTGGACGAGGCGGCCCGGATCGACGGCGCCGGCCCGTACGGCATCTTCCGGCACATCATCCTGCCGCTGAGCCGTCCCGCGCTGGTCACCACGGCGATCTTCTCGTTCATCTGGACCTGGAACGACTTCTTCCGCCAGTTGGTCTTCCTGTCCCAACTGGAGGACTACACCGTGCCGGTCGCGCTGACCCTGTTCATCGACTCGACCAGCCAGAGCGCGGTCGGGCCGATGTTCGCCATGTCGGTGCTGTCGCTGCTGCCGGTCTTCCTGTTCTTCGTCGCCTTCCAGCGGATGCTCGTCGAGGGGATCAACACCAGTGGCATCAAGGGCTGAACCGGTCGACACCGGCGGGCGGCGGGACTGGCGGGACGTCGCTCGTGACGCCGCCGACCTCGCGCTGCTCGGCATCCTGCTGACCCT
>NZ_JBEXHY010000264.1:0-1912 GCF_040608295.1 Micromonospora sp. NPDC005197
GCCCCTGGCCGGGAGAGGCGCCCCCGCCGGGTCGCCGCCCGGACGCCCGCCCGCCCGCCGACCGCGAGCACTCCGACCGCCCACCTGCCGACCGCGTCCGGGCCACCGGGCCCGCCGGCACCGTCGCGGGCCCGCCGGCGGCGCGTGGCGCCCAGCCGGTTCCCGGCACCGGCCCCCGCGCCGCCGCGCCGCCCGCCGCTCGCCCGGGCGGCGGTGACCCGGCGAGCCCTCCCGGGCCCCGCCCGTCCAGCGGCGCTCCGGCCCGACCGCGTCCGACCGTGGGACCGTCCGGCCCGCCCGGAGGGCCAGCGGCTGCGGGCGCCCCGGCCGGCCACCGCCCGGATGCCGCCGCCCCGACCGGCCGGGCGGAAGCGATGCCGCCACTGCGCCGGCCGGACGCCGTGCCGCCGGGCCGCCGACCCCGGCCCGACCCGACCGGGAGCGGCCGGCCGCTGACCGGTGACGACCTGGCCGCCGGCCGACGTACGACGGGACCCGTTCCCGATCCGGCGCGACCCGCCGGGCCACCCACCGCGGCCGGTCCGGGCCGGTTCGGCGGGCCGCCGCCCGGCGTCGCGCCGCAGGTCGCCGACGGGCTGCGAGCCGACCCCGCGATCGACAATGACCCGCGCACGGCCCGGCGTCGTCCCGGCCCGGTCGACCCGGGAGCGCCGGAGCCCGCGGGTCACGCCCGCCCGGCCGGGGGTGGTCACCGCCGTGCCGCCGAACCGGACGCGCCGGTGGTGCCCCGCTCGGGCAACGCCCCACCGATGCCGCAGGCGTCCACCGCGCCCACCAGCGCCGGGCCCACCAACGCCGGGCCCACCAGCGCCGGGCCCACCAGCGCCGGGTCCGCCAGCGCCGGGTCCGCCAGCGTCACGTCCACCGACGGCACCGGCCGCCGTCGAGCGGTCCCCGACGACCAGGGCCGACGCGTGCCGACCGGCGGTGAGCCGCGGGCGGACCGCCCGGAGCGGCCGGCCGACTGGCTGCGTCAGGCCGGCCGGCTGCCGCACACCGACCCCGGTCTGCCGGTGGTCAACCGCAGAGGTGGCGATGCGCAGGCCCCGACCGCGAACCGCCCCGTCGGCCGCCGTACCGCCCCGCCGCCCGCCGGTGATCTGACCGATCGCTCCGGTGGCCCACTCGCCGTACCCGATCCCGCCGCGGAACGCACCGCCGGCCGTCGTCCCGTCGGGCCACCGGCCGACCCGGGCGCGGGCGCTCCCACCGGCCGCCGGGCCGCCCGGCCCGGCGGGCCAGACCCCACCGGAGAGCAGCCGAGCGGTTCCGTGCCTCATCCGCCGGTCACCGGCGAGCGGCCCGTCGGCCGTCGGGCCGCTCCGGGGGCCGCCGCGGATCCGATCAACCGACGCCGCCGCCCGCCGGCCGACTCCGCCCCCGACGGACCCACCGGTCGTCCCGGGCCGGCCGACGACCGCGGCGACGACCCGTATGCCGGCCCCGCCAGCGGCGGGCGGCCCGCTCCCGTCCGGGGCGCCCGCTCCGCACCGCCCGGGGGGCGGGCCCGACCCGCGCCCGGCGAGGCGCCGGTCTCCGGCGCCGGTCGCCGTGGTCCCGACGGTCCACCCCGTCCCGGCGCCGGCATGCCCGAGCGGGGTGCCGCTCGCCCCGACGGCTCGGCTCGCGCCGCCGTGCCCCCAGGTGCCGGCCCGGACGCCCCGGCCCGTGCCGCAGTGCCGCCGGGCGTCGATCCGGATCGTCCCGCTCGTGCGGCGGTGCGCCCGGGCGTCGGCCCGGACACCCCGCCCCGCCCCGGCTCGGCCCGGCCCCGTCCGGACGGCCCGGCCCGTGCGGCCGTCCCGCCGGGCGCCGGTCCGGACGGTCCGGCTCGCGCCGCCGTCCGCCCGGCGGGGGTCGGGCAGCCGCCCGTCGGCGCCGACCGGGCGGG
>NZ_JBEXHY010000265.1:0-1840 GCF_040608295.1 Micromonospora sp. NPDC005197
GGTCCAAGGGCGGCACGTGGACCCGGACGAGACCGCAGTGCTGGTCCGCGAGGGGCTCGGCGGCCCGGTCGACGGTCTGACGATCGGCGCGCTGTGGCGGATCAGCCAGGGCAACCCGCTCTTTTTGCGCGAGGCGCTCCGGTGCGGGTTGCGCGACGGTGGCCTCGTCCAGCGCGACGGGATGTGGACGTGGCCCGCCGAGTCGCTGTGCTCCACACACCTGTCCGACCTCATCGAACAGACCCTCGGCACGCTCAGCCCGGAGGAGGCCGAGGCGTTGCGGTACGTCGCGCACGCCGAGCCGGCTCCGCTGGCGCTGATCGAGCGGACCGTCGACCCGCCCGTCGCGGAACGGCTCGAGGAGCGCGGCCTGATCCGCCTGGTCCGGCATGACACGGGCGTGCTGGTGCAGACCGGCCATCCGCTGTACGCCGAGGTGGTCCGCAACCGCACCGGGGAGCTGCGGGCCCGCCGGCTGCGCCGGACCCTGGCCGAGGCGCTGGCGGGCGTCGACGGCGGCGGCACCGAGGACCGGGCACGGATCGCGGCCTGGCGCTGCGAGGCCGATCTGCCGGTCGATCCGGACGACCTGCTGGCCGCGTCGGAGTACGCGCTGCGCCGCCACGACGCGGCGCTGGCCGAGCGGCTGGGCCGGAGGGTCGACTCGGCGCGGGGCGACTGGCAGGTGGGCCGGGCGTTGGTGGCTCAGGGGCGCGGCGACGAGGCCGACCGGCACCTGGCCCGCGCCGCGGCCGACCTCGACGACGTGCGCGACCGTGCCGAGGCGACGGCGCTGCGGGCGCTGAACATGTACTGGGGTGACCGACGGCCCGACCGCGCCCGCGAGGTGATCGACGCGGGCCGTCACGACCTGCCCGCCGACGCGCTCGCCGGGTTGCTCGCGGCGGAGGTGGGGATCGCGGCGTTCGGCGGCGACGCGGGGGGCGCGCGTGCCCTGATGGCACGCCTGGCCGCCGACCGGCCCCGGGACCCGCTGCTGGCGACGGCCGTCGCGGCGTTGCTGCCGTACCTGCTGCTGTTCGACGGGCAGCCGGGGCAGGCGGTGCGGATGTTCGACACCGGAGAGGTCGACATCCCGGAGACCTGGCCGACGATGCGTGCCGCGACGCAGGCCTGCCACGTGCAGGCCCTGCTGCTGTCCGGGCGACTGCACGACGCCGAGCGGCTGGCCCAACGCTACTACCGGGACGCGGTCACGCGGGGCGCGGCGGACGCGGTCGGGCTGCTCGCCTTCTCACTGGGCAAGTGCGCCTACCACGCCGGGCAGATGCGGCGGTCGATGCGCTGGCTGCACGAGGCGCGGACCCTCACCGCCGACCGTACGCTGTTTCCGATCCGCGACTACGTGCTGTCGGCGAACGCGTACGTGGCGGCGCAGTTGGGTGAGCTGGCGGAGAGCGGGAGGTTGTTGCGGCAGCTCTTCGACGATCGCACCGACGGCGACGGCCCGCACGGCGGCGGCCTGGTGGCCATCGACGCCGAGCTGACCGCGGCCTGGCTGACCGCCGCGGAGGGCCACCCGGCGACGGCCGTCGCGACGCTGCGGGAGTTGCAGGGGCGTGCCGGGCAGGCGACGACGGTCACGGTCGAGTGCCTGCACCTGCTGTCTCGCCTGGAGCCCGGCACCGCGACCGCCGAGCGGCTGTGCACGGTCACCGCTGACTGTGACAGTCCACTGTTCGCGCTGTGGTCCGAGTACGCCCACGCGCTCGCCGCCGACGACCCGGCCGCGCTGGAACGCGTCGGCAGCGCCCTGGAGGCCAGCGGCTACCTGACGCTCGGGCTGGAGGCCGTGGTCGCCGCCGAGAGGGCGTGCCAC
>NZ_JBEXHY010000266.1:0-1688 GCF_040608295.1 Micromonospora sp. NPDC005197
CGGCGCGGGGCGCGGGGCGCGGGGCGCGGGGCCCGGGGCCCGGGGCCCGGGGCCCGGGGCCCGGGGCGCGGGGCGCGGGGCGCGGGGCGCGGGGCGCGAGTCGTGCAACGACGGCGATAGGTGCGGGCGTGGCGGGGTCGGGGTGGGACCGGACGTTGCGGGTCGGGTGACGTGCGGGAGTGCGGACGTGCCTCAAGGCGGCACTCGTGCGTTTTTCTCGCCAACCGGCGCAGTGTCGGAAAATGCGCCAATAAATGCGCCGCCGATTATTTCCGAAGGCCCTGGATACTCCTGTCGGGGCCGACAGAATGTGGCGGAGGGCAGTCGAAAACGGGGGGACTGAACATGACATCTAGGCGGCGATTGACGCTGTTGGCGGTAGCTATCGCGGCCGCACCGCTCGTGCTGGCCGGATGTACCGCCGACCGGGACGGGCCGGCCAAGGGACACGTCGCGGCGCCGGAGCTCACCGTGACACCGGGGGACAAGACCCGGGACGTTCCGATCAGCGCCGAGGTCGGCGCGGTGGTCAAGGGTGGACGGGTCACCGCTGTCCGGCTCACCGACGACAAGGGCGCGCAGGTCAAGGCGGAGCCGCGCGAGGACGGCTCCGGTTGGGTGCCGAGCGCGCCGCTGGCAGCTCGGCGTACGTACACCGCGGAGGTGACCGCGACCGGTGACTCGGGTGCGACCACGACGCGGACGACCACGTTCACCACGATGGCCAAGTCCACGAAGCCGCAGATCACCAGCACCCTCTATTTCGTCGGCAACCGGACGTACGGCACGGCAATGCCGGTAACCGTGGCGTTCGACCCGGGAATTCCGAAAGAGGCCAGGGCGGATGTGCAGCGCCGGTTGTTCGTGAAGACTAATCCGCCGCAGCCGGGTACCTGGTCGTGGCTGGACGACGGAAGTCAGGTCTATTACCGGGCGCCCGATTTCTGGCGGCCGGGGACGACGATCAGTGTCCGGGCGGGGCTGGAGGGCTTGCCGATCGGCAAGAACCTGGTCGGGGACGCCGAGCGGACCGCGACCTCGAAGATCGGGAGACAGGTCTCGCTGGAGATCGACAACGCCACGAAGCAGATGACGGTGCTGCGCGACGGCAAGCTGGTGCGCCGCATCCCGGTGAGCCTGGGCAAGCCGAGCACGCCCAGTTCCAGCGGCAAGATGGTGATCATGGAGAAGCACGAGCGGACCACCTTCGACACCCGGGGTGAGCCGAACGGCGGCTACGTGGTCGACGTCGACGACGCCCAGCGGCTCACCTGGGGTGGTGAGTTCATCCACTCGGCCCCCTGGTCGGAGGGCGAGCAGGGCTACACCAACACCTCGCACGGCTGCGCGAACGTCTCCGCCACGGCCGCGGACTGGCTGATGGGGGTGACCCAGGTCGGCGACCTGGTCACCGTCAAGGGCACCG
This sequence comes from Micromonospora sp. NPDC005197, assembly GCF_040608295.1. Lineage (NCBI taxonomy): Bacteria > Bacillati > Actinomycetota > Actinomycetes > Micromonosporales > Micromonosporaceae > Micromonospora > Micromonospora sp. NPDC005197. The sequence continues at coordinate 1,427 of NZ_JBEXHY010000266.1, forward strand.
AGGTCGACCTGCAACCCGGCAACGGCTGGACGGCGTGGAACGTGAGTTGGGACGAGTTCGTCAAGGGCAGCGCCCTGCCGGTGCCGTCCGGGCTCAAGCCCGCGCCGGTCGCCCCGGCGCACCCGGGCGCGGTGGCCGGCGGGTCACCCGCGCCGGCGCCCTCGATCAGCGGGCGCTGAGGCACCGGGCCGACCCACCGTCGCGGGGGGGCGGCCCGTGCGCCGTGCAGGCCCCCCGGCCGCGGCCGGGGCGGCCCCCGCCC
>NZ_JBEXHY010000267.1:0-1632 GCF_040608295.1 Micromonospora sp. NPDC005197
GACGGAAACTGTCCAAGATCTCGCGGAAGCCGTGCTGCGGCAGACGCAGCGGGTATCAGGCCGGGCATCGGCCGGCGCTCAGATCCAGGCGCGCGGGCCGGCGACCAGCTCGGTGACGCGGGCCGGCAACGCGCCGGCTGCCAACTCAGATCCAGGCGCGCGCGCCGGCGACCAGCTCGGTGACGCGGGGCGGGCAGGGTGCCCGCTGCCAACTCAGATCCAGGCGCGCGGGTCGGCGACCAGCTCGGTGACGCGGGCCGGCAACGTGCCGGCGGCCACGTCGGCGACGCTGACCAGTTCGAGGATCTCCCGCTCGCTGGCGCGCAGCGCGATCCAGACCTCCTGCAGGGCACGGGCCGGGCCGTGGTAGCCGAGCTGTTCGGGGCGCTGCCCCCGGACGTGCGCGAGCGGCCCGTCGATCACCCGGATCACCTCCGCGAGAGAGATCTCCTCGGCCGGGCGGGCCAACCAGTAGCCGCCCTCCGGGCCGCGCTGGGCGTGCACGATGCCACCCCGGCGCAGTTGCAGCAGGATGCTCTCCAGGAACTTCGGCGGGATCTCCTGCGCACGCGCGATCTGGTCGGCGGTGACCGGCCGGCCCCGCCCGGGGCCACTGGCCGTCGCGGCGAGCTCGGCGGCCGCGCGGAGGGCGTAGTCGACCCGGGCGGAGAGACGCATGCCGGCAAGGTTAGCCCGCAGGTCATCCGGCCGGGTCGGCGACCCTCGGCCGATCGGTCACGCATCGACGATTAGCCAATAACGTCGGACGCCGTGATCCACTACCCGGTGGGGCCCGGAATGCTGATTCGGCGCGTCCTTATGCTGGGCGGGCGGTATTACTGCCGGACCGGTTACGGGGGCTCGGCAGGACATTGATAAACACCCGGCTCCACCCGGGGGGAAGGCAACACGATGACCGATGTCGCCACACGCACCTGGGATGGCATGACCATCCCGATCGCCGGCACCTATCGCCTCGATCAGGCGCACAAGCGGATCGGTTTCCTGTCCCGCCACATGATGGTGAGCCCGGTCCGCGGCGAGTTCGCCGAGGCGAGCGCGGAGATCTTCCTGGCGGAGGATCCGCTGCGCTCCAGCGTGACCGCCACCATCGCGGCGGCGAGCATCTCCACCGGGAGCGTCGACCGGGACACCCACCTGAAAAGCGCCGACTTCCTCGACGTGGAGCGTTATCCCACGCTCGAATATCGAAGCACGGGCATTAACTGGCAGAGCGACGAGGACCCGATTTTCCACTGGGCCCGCCTGCGAAACCACCGATTCGGCGGACGAGGCAGAAGTCACAATCCCCCGCCGCAGTCCGAGCCCAATCGATTTGTGCTCACCGGCGAGTTGACGGTAAAGGGGATCACTCGCGCGGTGGACCTTCAGGTGAATTTCGGCGGCGCCCGTCGTGATCCGTACGGGCAGAACATCTTCGGATTCAGCGCGACAGCCGAGATCAACCGGGAGGACTACGGCCTGCTCTGGAATGTCGCGCTGGAGAGCGGCGGCGTTCTGGTCGGGAAGACCGTGCAGATCGAAATCGCCGGCGAGGCCATCCACGCGGCGTGACCGGGCCGACGGCCCGAGGGGGGCCGACGGCCCGAGGGGGGCCGACGGCCCGAGGGG
>NZ_JBEXHY010000268.1:0-1558 GCF_040608295.1 Micromonospora sp. NPDC005197
CTCGCGGGGGGGGCGGGGGGCGGGCCCCCCGCCCGCCGCCGACGTCGGCGTACGCCCTCCCGCTCGACCTCGGCGGACGAGCGGGCTGCGGCCTGCGCTACTCTTGAACGTCGCCGCTGTCGCACCGCGCTGACCGTGCGCGTCCCCGAGGGCGGCGACGGCCGCATTTTCCCAGCTCCAAGCCCCAGGAAGTGACATGCCTCCGAAGAAGAAGCTCGTCAAGACGTTCACGCTTCAGCTGCCGGCGGGCCAGGCCACGCCGGCGCCGCCGGTCGGCCCCGCGCTCGGCCAGCACGGCGTGAACATCATGGAGTTCTGCAAGTCCTACAACGCGCAGACCGAGTCCCAGCGGGGCGACATCGTCCCCGCCGAGATCAGCGTGTTCGAGGACCGGTCCTTCAGCTTCGTGCTGAAGACCCCGCCTGCCGCCCGGCTGCTGATCAAGGCCGCCGGTGTGCAGAAGGGCTCGGGCGTCCCGCAGGCCGAGAAGGTCGGCTCGGTGAGCCGCGCCCAGCTGCGTGAGATCGCCGAGAAGAAGATGGCCGACCTCAACGCCAACGACCTGGACCAGGCCGAGAAGATCATCGCCGGCACCGCCCGGTCGATGGGCATCACCGTCAGCGACTGACGTTCGGCCTCGCCGACGACCCGACCGTGGGAGGGCCCGCGCCGAGCGGCCCGCCAGAGACCACAGGAGTAATCAGCAATGCAGCGCAGCAAGAGCTACCGCAAGGCCGCCGACGTCATCGACCGGTCGAAGCTCTACACCCCCTCCGAGGCCGTGAAGCTGGCCAAGGAGACCACCAACGTCAAGTTCGACGCCACGGTCGAGGTCGCCATGCGCCTCGGCGTCGACCCCCGCAAGGCGGACCAGATGGTCCGCGGCACGGTCAACCTGCCGCACGGCACCGGTAAGACCGCCCGCGTGATCGTGTTCGCCGGTGGCGCGAAGGCCGAAGAGGCCGCCGCGGCGGGTGCGGACGAGGTGGGCACCGACGAGCTGGTCGCCCGCATCCAGGGTGGTTGGCTCGACTTCGACGCGGCGATCGCCACGCCGGACCAGATGGCCAAGATCGGCCGGATCGCGCGGATCCTGGGCCCGCGCGGTCTCATGCCGAACCCGAAGACCGGCACGGTGACCATGGACGTCACCAAGGCGGTGCAGGACATCAAGGGCGGCAAGATCACCTTCCGGGTGGACAAGCACTCCAACCTGCACCTGATCATCGGCAAGGCCTCCTTCACGGAGACCCAGCTGGTGGACAACTACGCCGCGGTGCTCGACGAGGTGCTGCGCGCCAAGCCGTCCGCGGCTAAGGGCAAGTACCTCCGCAAGGTCATCCTCACCACCACCATGGGCCCGGGTGTCCCGGTCGACCCGAACCTGGTGAAGAACCTCCGTGAGGACCAGGCCGAGGCCTGAGCCGACAGTTCGCTCGTACCGGGGCGCCGCCACGATCGTGGCGGCGCCCCGCCGCGGGGGGGGTGGGGGGAGCGCGCGAGCAAGGGGCGGGGGAAAGGTGGGTGTGGGGTTGTGCGGGGGGGGGCGTGGGGGGTG
>NZ_JBEXHY010000269.1:0-1555 GCF_040608295.1 Micromonospora sp. NPDC005197
GACCGCCACGGCAGGTGCGCCGGTCACCGTGACCAGCTCCGCCGGCAGGTGCACGATCGCTGCCGTTCCGCCGCGCCGGCTGGGCCGCAACGTGACCCGGGCACCGCAGCGGGCGGCCAGCAGGGCGACGGTGTGCAACCCCGTGGCGTCGGCGGGCGGGTGGGTCGGCGGGTTCGTGAGCAGGTGGTTGGCCTCGCTCAGCGCTGTCGCGTCGAGGCCGGGACCGTCGTCGACCACCACGACCGCGCAGCCGTGCGGCCGGTGCTCACCAGCGATCCGGACGGTGGTGTCCGGGGCCGAGTAGGCCAGGGCGTTCTCGATCAGCTCGGCCAGCAGGTGTACGACGTCCGTGACGGCCGGCCCGGCGAGCGACCACGGCCAGTGCGGCGCGACCAGGACGCGGTGGTACTCCGGCACCTCGGCGACCGCGCCGCGCGTGGCGTCGAGCAGGGGGACCGGGCGCCGCCAGCGGCGGGCCGGGGTCGCGCCGGCGAGGGTGATCACCTTCTCCACGTTGCGGCGGATCCGGGTGGTGAGGTGGTCGAGCTGGAACAGCTCGTCGGCCTCCTCGGCGCTGTGCTCCCGCCGCTGCATCGCGTCCAGCAGGTCGAGCTGATCGCGGAGCAGGACCTGGTTGCGCCGGGTGACCCGCAGGAACAGCTCCCCGGCGCGACGGTCCTCGACCGGCCGGCTGCCGGCCTGACCGCTGCCGGTCGGGCCGGCGGGCGGCTGGTCGTCGGCGGGTGGGGCCGGGGCCGGCTCGGGCCGGCTCGGGTCGGTGCCCGAGGGGGCCCGCTCGTCGGTCAGGCGGCGCACGGTGGCGGCCCAGCCGAGCAGCACCGCCAGCACGGCGATCAGCCCGAGCCCCACCACCGCGCCGGTCCGCCCGACGATCACCGCGGCGCCCGGCGTGGCCCGTTCGACGCTCCCGCGGGCGGTGGTCGTCACCAGCTCGTGCAGAGCGCCGAGCGCGGCGTCCGCCGCCGCGCGCCAGTCCGCCGCGCTGATCCCGCGCAGCGCGTCGACCCGGTCCGTCCGCAGCAGCGCGTCCTCCACGGCGAGCAGGCCCGCGAACTCCGGGCCCGCCGCGAGACGCTGGTGCGCGCCCCGGCCGCCGGCCGGCAGGCCGGCCGCCGCCTCGGCGCGGGCGTACCGCTGGGTGGTCACCAGCTCGACCAGCCGGCGCCGCTCCTCGGCGTTGATCCGACCGCTCAGGACGGCCGCGCTGACCAGGGAGTCCTCCCGGGCGAGCAGCTCGCGGGCGCGGGCCAGCGCGATCACCGCGCGGGTCTCGACCGCCAGCCTGCTCTCGTACGCGCCCCACTCCGGTCCGTACACGTCGAAGGCGGCGTCGACGAGTTGGTCGTACCCGTCGATCGCCCCGGTGCGGTCGAGGTACCCGGCGTCCACCTGGGACCGGACGGCGCCCAGCCCGTTCAACCGCCGGACGAGCGCCTCGGCCCGGTCGCGTACCGCCCCGGCGCTGAGCAGGCGCAGATCGCGGCCGGTCGGAAACCGGGGCCGAGATCAGTTTCGGCGGCGGCGGGCAGGCGGC
>NZ_JBEXHY010000270.1:0-1533 GCF_040608295.1 Micromonospora sp. NPDC005197
CAACGCCGTTGCGTTTAGCGCCGTGAGCGGGAGGCAAGTCCTTTCTCGAAGAGTGTGATTTCGGCGTGGAAGCTGTAGGTCTGTGTGGTTGTTGGGTGTTGTCCGGTGTTCGGGCCGTACTTGCTGGTCGGGTTCTTGCGGGTGCGGGCTTTGACGCGGGGGCGGCGCCGTGCGGGCAGGAGGTTGGCCAGCGCGGCGTGGCCGATTGCGCCGAGGAGGTCGGCGGGGCCGTGGGGGAGGATCGCGCTGGCGGTGGTGATCGTGTCGATGGCGGTTTCGATGAGGATCGTGAAGCTGATCCGGTCCATGTCGGTGCCTGGCTGGGTTGACGCGGCGTCTGCGGCCGCGCGGATGAGGGCTTGGTAGGCGGTGAGCAGGGCGTATACCTCCTGCTCGATCCCGGGGATGCTGTGAGAGCGCAGGACACGGCCGTTGAGCATGGTCGCTTTGATCGAGTAGTAGGTGGTCTCGGCTTGCCAGCGTTCGTGGTAGAGGTCCACGAGTTCTCGGGCGGGGTAGCGGGCGTGGTCGGTCAGGCTGGTGATCAGCCGCCACTGCTCGTGGCGCACCGTGCCGTCGGGGAGGGTGACGGTGACCTGCGCTTCGATGACCCGTACCAGGATGAGGGCGGCGAGGGTGCCGTAGCCGATGCGGGTCAGGTAGGAGCCATCGGGCAGGCGTTGCGTGATGGTCGGGCGGCGGCAGGCGGTGGAGCGGACCAGGAACTGCGCTCCGGTGGCGTGCACATCGTGCAGGAATTGCGCGGCGTCGAAGCCGGCGTCGGCCAGCAGCAGCATCGCGCGGTCCAGGACGCCCACCAGGCGGTGGGCATACGGCAGTTCGCCTCCTGCGTCAGGGCCGAAGTCCGCGGCGAGCAGGGCGCGGGTCCCGCACTCGATCACCACGAGCAGCCGCAGCAGCGGGTAGCCGAACTCCCGCCGCTCTCCTGCCCGTTTGGGGTAGCGCCAGGTGACCTGTTCCCGATCGGGCACGTGCAGGTGAGTGCCGTCGATGGCCACGGTGCGCAGGCCCCGGTAGAACACGCCGGGCTGGCTGGGCAGACCGACGACACCGGCCAACGTCTCGAACAGACGCCGTAGCGGCGCCGCTCCGATCCGGCGGCGGGCGCGTGAGAGTGAGGAGACGCTCGGCCGCGTCAGGCGCAGGTCCGTCAGGGCAGCGGTCAGCTTCCCCCAGGTCGCCAGATAGGAACAGCGCTCGAACAGCGCCAGCGCAAGGACGAAGTACACCACGACCCGAGACGGCAGCAGCCGCAGCCGCTTCTCCCGCGTCCCGGTCTCCTCCAACACCGCGTCTACGAGGTCAAAGTCAATGATCTGCGTCAACTCACCCAAATGACCGGGCGCGTGCACACCCCCGGCCACCTGCAACGACCGCCTGATGACAGACTTCTCCTGCAACGGGACTCCTGATAACGATCACCTTGCTCGACACAAGCTGATCTATCAGAAGTCCCGTTCGCGTCTCCAAAGCCCTTGACTCAAGTCCCGATCGCCAAACGCAACAGCGTTG
>NZ_JBEXHY010000271.1:0-1529 GCF_040608295.1 Micromonospora sp. NPDC005197
CGCGGCGTGTGGCGGCCGCGACCAATCGCTACGCCGCGTGGCCCGGCTCGGGAAGGCTCCCGAGCCGGGGTGAGCCCGCGCGGCGACGCCAAGCGGCGGCAGGCATCATGTCGGCGTGAACTCAACCCTGGCCGCCCTGCTCGGCTCCGCGATCACCGCCTTCGCATCGCTGTTCGTGGTGTGGGTGCACGGTCGGATCAGGCGGCGGCAGCGCGAGCGGGCCGAGCTTCAGCGGGCGTACGTCCTGGTTCTGTCCGGCGCTCTACGCCTCGCCCACAAGGCCGAGGCGTTGCGGCAGACCGGGTACTGGCGGTCGGGCCTGCCGGAGGCGGGTAACGACCTGCTCGGAGGGCACAAGCCGCTGGGGCCGATGATGCTGCACGACTGGCTGGCCCGGGACATGGTCACGGTGGAGGCCGCCTGGTCGGAGATCTGGACGCGCGGGGACCAGGACGGCATCGCGCTGACCAACGGGCTGATGACCGCGTTCAACGGGGTGCTGGCCGCCGCGCTGCGGGCCAGCGGTACGGAGCCGTTCGAGTCGTCCGACGAGATGACGATCGCCAGCCGCCGCCTCGGCGAGGCACGTCGGCAGCTCGCCCTGCACGCGCGCCGGGCCGCCAAACTGGGCCCGCGGGACGTCGACCTGTTCACCGAGCGCGAGTACGGCGTACCGGTGGGCTGAGGTCTCGTTTCGTTGCCGCGGTGGCTTGGGGCTTGGAAGGAGGCTCGGGTCGCTCGGCGGGCGTGGGCAGGACCAGGTGGACGACCCCGAGCATCAGTGCCGCCACCACACCGTCGAGCCAGTAGTGGTTGCCGGTGGCCACGACGACCAGCAGGGTGACGAGCGGGTGGGCCAGCCACAGCCACCGGAGGCGCCCGCGGGTCACCGCGACGAGCGCGACGGCCACGACCAGCGCCCACCCGACGTGCAGGGACGGCATGGCGGCGTACTGGTTGCTGAGGGTGTCGGTGTCGGGTGGACCGTAGACGGTGGGCCCGAACCGGCGGCCGGTGTCCACCAGGGCTGTCAGCGCGGTCAGCCGGGGCGGCGCCAGGGGGACCAGGAGGTGCAGGGCCAGAGCCGCCGCGGTGAGACAGGCGAGCACGCGACGCGTCCACAGGTAGTGCGCCGGGTGTCGCACGTAGAGCCAGCCGAGGGTGATCACCGTGGTGGGGAAGTGCACGTACGCGTAGTAGCCGTTGGCCAGGTGCGCCACCAGGTCGTGCGCGAGCAGCGGATGCTGGACGGCAGCCTCGTCGGGCAGGTGGAACAGCCGCTCGATGTGCCAGACCGACTCGCCGTTGGCCAGCGCGGTCGACACCCGACCGGCCACCGCCATCCGCGCCACCTTGTAGAGCAGGAACAGCGTGGCGACGAGCAGCAGCTCGCGCGCCGCGCGGCGGGCCGGAGCGGCCCGCCGGCCGGGTGCCACCGGCTGCGGCACCGCCAGCTCGGCGATCTCCACAGGCGCCTCGATTCAGTCACTGTCGCCGGGTGGATCGGGCCGCCACCGTCTCCAGACGGT
>NZ_JBEXHY010000272.1:0-1517 GCF_040608295.1 Micromonospora sp. NPDC005197
CCCCAGGCCACGTCCATGCACTTGTTGTTCTGGGTACGCAACGTGCCGCCGACAAACTCCCAGCGCTGGTTCGTGCCGTCGGTGCAGTTCCAGACGATCAGGCGTTGACCATCGCTGAAGTTCCAGTTCGGTACGTCGATGCACTTGTTGTGCCAGTTGCTGACGATCCGGCTGGAGTCGCCAGCGGTGGTGGTCAGGGACAGCCCGTAGCGCTGAAGGATCGGTGTGATTGGCTGGTAGAAGAAGTTGCCTCCGGCGTCGCAGTTGCCGGTGGTCCCGGAGGTGACGCCTTGCGCCTGGTTGCCTGAGATGACCGCGCCTCCGGAGTCGCCGGGCTGCGCGCAGGCGCTGCTGCGCACCAGGCCCACGACCGCACCCTGGGCGTAGTTGACGGTGACGTTCTTGGCGGTGATGGTGCCGCACCGCCAGCCGGTGGTGCGTCCCGAGCGGCAGACCGAGCTGCCTTGGACGGCCTCACCAGAGCCGGCGACCAACACGTTGCCGCCGGCGTAGTTGTTCACCCACGGCTGGGAGGCCCAGGAGCCGTTGGTACGAACCCAGCCGTAGTCGTTGCCGGGGAACACCGACTCGGCGACGGTGCCCTGATCGACGTTGTTGAAGCCGCGGGTGGGCGCTCCCGCCCCACCGCAGTGACCGGCGGTGACGAAGCCGCCGGCGACCGCAAAGCCGACCGAGCACAGCGTTCCGGCACCGATGGCGTACTGGTCGCCGCCCCGGATGTCGAAGACCGGCCGTGGGGTTTCGGTGGTGACCCGGACGGTCACCTCGTCCGGGTCGGCAGTACTGCCCCGGACGAACGCGAGACCGGCGGATCGGGACGTGGCTGCGACGACAACCGTGTTGGTGACCGGGTCGACGTACCAGGTGCGCACCGCGTCCGCGGCGCCGGCCGCCACCGAGTCCAACGCCGACTTGGTGGCATTCAGCTGTCGCTCGGAGCGGGCCACGACCCTCGGTGTCGCGCCGGCGGCCCGTACCGCGGCGGCATCCGCGGCCCGGGTGACGCCCACGAGCAGTTCGGTGCCGTCGACCCAGGCGCCGGCATAACGCTGGCCCAGCGCGCTACGGAGACGTTCGGCGGTCGGTGTTGCGGCGGCCTCCATCCGGAGCCGGACCTGGACCTGGGCGTCGGACAGATGGAGGTCTCGGCGCATCGCCTCGGTCATGGACACTGCGGAGTCGTGCGGCGGGGAGATCGGGTCGGACGGCGGCGCGGCGGCGGCGCCCTGGGACGGTACGGCGAGTGTCGCGCCGGCGATGACGGCGACGGCGGCGGAGCGCCATGTGGTCTGGTTCACGGGGGTGTCCTCTATTGCATGGTGGGGTTCAGCGTGGGTGCTCGAGCCGTCCGGGCATCCGTTCGGGGGGACGGATGCCGGCAGCGGCGGGTGGGACGTGGTTCGGGGGTTGGTCAGCCGCGTCGCCACTTCTGGTTGGCGCCGCCGTTGCAGGTCCACAACTGCAGGACCGCGTCGTTGTTCGGGTCCCAGTCCTTG
>NZ_JBEXHY010000273.1:0-1377 GCF_040608295.1 Micromonospora sp. NPDC005197
ATTGGTGTTAAGAGGTTTTATCTTCATAACACGGGGGGGTTGTGGGCGGGGGGTTTGACCATGTGTCCGGCCCGCTGGACCCCGACCCCGACGACGCCCTGGGCGGCGACGGCGACGTCGCCGTCGACCATGCCGAGCCGGATGCGCGCGTAGTGCTCGATCTGGGACAGGGCCGCCTGGAGCACCTGTTGCAGCGGCACGTCGTGTTGGCGTACCCGGCCGACGCCGACGCCGCCGAGCACGAGCAGGCTGGCGTTGATGCGGCCCATCCGGGTCGCCAGGTTGTCCAGGGTGTAGAGCTGGTCCAGGCGGTCGGGGTCGGTCTCGTCCCGCTCGACCCGGTCGACCTGAGCCAGGACGGCGTCGACCAGCCGCTGTTCGCGCCGGCTCAGGTGGATGAAGATGTCGGCGGTGTTGGCGCGCATCACGGCCTGTTCGGCGGCGGTCCGCACGGCGGCCTGGTGCACCGCGCTGAACGCCTGACCCAGCTCGCCGATCTCGTCGTCGCTGGAGGGTTCGAGGGCCGCGGTGGACTGTTGACGGGCCAGCTCGTCGGGGTCGACGCTCGCGCTGTCGGGGCGTTGCAACCGGGCCACCACGGCGGGAAGTTGTTCGAACGCGACGGCGTTGGCCGCGTCGCGCAGCCGTCGCAGCCGGCGGGTGATCTGCCGGGCGACGGCCCAGGTCACGAGCGCGGTGAGCAGCAGCGCCAGCAGCACGCCGACCGCCTCGGCCACGGCCCTGCGACGCTGGTTGGCGTGGGCGGCCCGGACGTCGTCGAGCACCGCGACGTCGACGCGCCCCCGCAGGTCGGCGAGGCGGGCGGCGCGCTGCTGCGTCGTGGCCACCCAGTCGGCGGTCTCCAGGCGCAGTGGCGTGCCCGGCTGGGCGCGGGACACCTCGTCCTGCATCCGTTGCAGGGCGAGCGCCTCCTTGCCGGTGCCGGCCTGCTCCCACCAGATGCTCCACTCGGTCGGGGCGAGGGCCAGGAACGACAGGCTGGACTCGGTGTAGCTGGTGCGGGCGGCGGTGATGTCCTGCTGGGTGGCGGGGGTCAACTCGCCGGCCGCGACGGCGCGGAGCACGGCGACCTGCTGTTGGCCGATCGCCTCGGCGGTCTTCGACAGGGCGGCCGAGGCCCGGATCCCGTCGGCGAGCCCGGCGTTGACGACGCTGTGCGAGACGTTCTCCCGGAAGGTGATCAGGTCGGCGATCGCGATGCGGTAGCTGAAGGTCATCGCGGACACCGAGGCGTGCTCGGCCGTGCGGACCTGGGTGCGCAGCGGAGGCAGGCCGTCCAACGCCGCGTCGACGCGGCCCAGGTGCGCCGCGTTGGCGGCGGAGGGCACCATGTCGCGGTGTCGGCGGGAACGCACG
>NZ_JBEXHY010000274.1:0-1370 GCF_040608295.1 Micromonospora sp. NPDC005197
TACTGTTTTTCAGAGTTGTGATATTCCTATATCACACGGGTTTTGTGCCCTTTTTTTTGTTGGGTAAGGCGGGCGGAAACGACGCCGGCGGAGCCCCGTTGGCCGGGGCCACCCCCGTCGATGCGTTCTACTTGGTGGCCGGCTTGAGGCAGAGCACCCGGTTGGTGCCCTCGCCGGGCAGCACCACGTGGGGCTGAGCAGGGTCGGCGCACTTGTCCTTCGCGTCCACCTTGGAAACGATCGTGAACGCGCCCGCCTCGCCGCAGTCCACCGCCGAGGCGCCCTGGCCGGCCTGCTTCACGCAGGTGCCGACCGCCGGGTCGAAGGCCGGTGCGTCGTCCCCACCGCCGAATTTGCCGAGCAGCATCAGCAGGCCGAGCGGCACCGCCAGGATCAGCACGGCGGCGATCAACACCGCAGCCAGGACCCGACCGTTGCGCACCTTCGGCACCGGAGGCTCCGCCTTGGGCTCCTCCGCGTCCGGCTTGAACGAGTCGAACCGGCCCTGGTCCGATTCGGTGGCCTCCTGGCCCCAGGACGGCCCTGGCTGCTGGGGCGGCGGGAAGGCCGGGAACTGACCACCCGGCGCCTGCTCGATGGCCGGCGCACCGAAGCCCGGCGCGCCGTTCACCGCGGCGGTGCCGGCGGCCGGTGCCCCGAAGCGGTCGGCTGGGCGCTCACCGCCGGACTGCGGTCGAACGCCGTTCACCGGCCGGTTGTTGCCGGGCGCGTCGACGAAGGACGGCACACCGGGTGGGAACGCCGGCGGCGCGGCAGCGGCCGAGGGGGGCTCGCCGAACCCGTTGGGCGCCGACGACCGTTCCCGGTCGTCGAACTGCGGCTCGGACGGCGAGTCGTCGCCCCAACCGGGGAAGCCCTGCTGCCGATCCGGCCCGTTCTGCCAGTCCGGCGGGCCCTGGCGCTCCGGCGCCTGCTGCCAGTCCGGTGCGGCCGGGCGCTCCGGCGCCTGCTGCCAGTCGGGCATGGCCGGGCGACCAGCGTCCTGCTGCCAGTCGGGCGCGCCCTGGCGGCCGGCGTCCTGCTGCCAGTCAGGCATGCCCGGACGCTCGGGAGCCGGGTCGGCCTGGAACGCCTCCGGGGCTGCCTGCTCCGGCTCGTTGTCCGACTCGGGTCGGGCCGGGCGGCCGTACACCCGGGGTTGTGGCGTGGCGGCGCTGGTCGGCCGCATGGCCTGGTCGGCCGGGGGCATCACCCGGCTGGCCAGCGGCACCGAGGCGCTCGCCGACGCGCGGCTCGCCGCGCTGGCGGCCGACTCGGCGTCCGAGACCGGTACGACGGCGCGGCCCGCTCCCGACTCCGGGGAGGTACGCGGAGCGGGCACCGCGGCGGCGCTCGCCGAGGCCTCCTCG
>NZ_JBEXHY010000275.1:0-1321 GCF_040608295.1 Micromonospora sp. NPDC005197
TGGGCTTGACCCGTTTCGACGGACAGGGTCGATGTGTTGATCTTAGTCAGGCTGCCTGGGCCGCTGGTAGGAGGTGCGAACCGGTGGATTCGAAGGCGGCGGGGCTGAGGTAGCCCAGGGTCGAGTGCCGGCGGCGGGTGTTGTACCACCCTTCGATGTACTCGAATATGGCCTGGCGGGCGGCTTGGTGGGTGGGCCATGGCTGGCGGTGTAGCAGTTCTGTCTTGATGGTGGAGAAGAACGATTCGGCGACCGCGTTGTCCCAGCACTGCCCGCGCCGTCCGACGGACAGGCGGATGCCGTGACGTTGCGCGAGGCGGGCGTGCTGGGCGCTGGTGTATTGACAGCCGCGATCTGAGTGGAAGACCAGCCCGGACTTGGGTCGGCGCCGCACGAGGGCGTCGGTGAGAGCGGCGTCGATCAGGTCGGTTTTGAGGTGCTCGGCGATGGCCCAGCCGACGATGCGGCGTGAGGCCAGGTCGATAACGGTGGCCAGGTAGAGCCAGCCCTGCCAGGTGTTGATGTAGGTGATGTCCCCGCACCAGCGGGAATTGAGGGCGCCCGGATCGGTGGTGAAGTCACGTCCGACCAGGTCGGGGCGTCTGCCGGCGTTCGGGTCCGGGATCGTCGTGGCCCGCCACCGGCGAGGGCTCTTCCCGGCCAGTTCAGCGGCGCGCATCAGCCGGGCGACGCGTTTACGGCCGTGCCGCATGCCGGCGTCGGCGAGGTCGGCGTGAATCCGTGGCGCCCCGTAGGTGCCCTTCGACACCGCATGAATCTGGATGATCTTCTCGGTGAGCTGGGCATCAACGCGCCCACGAACGGACTGGACACCGGATTTGCGCTGGTAGTAGGCGGACCTGGAGACCTCGAGCAGCTCACACGCACGCTTGACGTTGTGTTCGCCGGCTTGCTCCGCCTCGATGAACGGGTGCACGTTCACCGGGTCTCCTTCGCGAAGAAAGCCGTCGCCCGCTTGAGGATGTCCACGTCCTCGCGCAGCCTGCGGTTCTCCCGCCTCAGCTGCGCAAGCTCGTCTCGTTCGCTGCTGGTCAGACCGTCGGTGCGGGCACCGGTGTCAAGGTCGGCCTGCTTGACCCAGTCACGCACCGCGGTCTCGGTCAGGTCGAAATCCTGGCTGACCTGTCGAAGCGTGCGGTCACCGCGCTGGCACAACTCGACGATCTCAGCCTTGAACTCCGGCGTGAACGAACGCCGAGGCCGCGGCCGCTTCTTCCCCATGCTCTCCATGATGATGGACATCCTCCCGGAGACCCCAGGTCCCCTGTTCTCGGATGTCCGTCAAAACGGGGCAGGCCCA
>NZ_JBEXHY010000276.1:0-1157 GCF_040608295.1 Micromonospora sp. NPDC005197
CCGGGGGCGCCGTGTCGTGCGGGTGCGGCTCAGGCGCGGCCGCGGCGGGTCCGAACCTCCTGGAGGCGTTCGGCGAGGATGTCCTCGAGCTCAGCGATCGAGCGCCGCTCCAGCAGCATGTCCCAGTGGGTACGCGGCGGCTTGGCCTTCTTCTGCTCCGGCTCGCTGCCGTCGACGAGTCGGGCGACGCTGCCGTCGAACTTGCATTCCCAGGTCGTCGGGACCTCGGCGTCGACGGCGAACGGCACCTCGAACTGGTGGCCCTTGGCACAGAGGTACTCGCGGGTCTGACGCGGCGCGAGCTCCGTGTTGCGGTCGGATTCGTAGCTGACCGCGCCCAGGCGGCTTCCGCGCAGCATACGCTCGCCCATGATCGACTTCCCCTCGTTCGTGGTGCTGGTCTTCTGGGTGTAACGGTGCTTTCCCGTCGCCCCATTCCCGCCCGAGGGCGTGAGGCGTCCACGGGTGAGCCGGACCCAAGGGTAGCCGGCTGAGACGGTGACGCCACGGCGGTGGCGTGTCGCGACTGCCACCGGGGATGTTAACCGCCCGAGCGCGGTCAAGGTTGCGCCGGCTGCGCACCCCGATCGGAAGCGCCCGCACCGCCGGGTGCGGCGGCGCCCAGGCGAGCCAGCGCCAACGCCAGGTCGCTGACCTGGTCGCCGAGCTGCGCCACCCGCCGCTGCGCCACGTCACGGTCGGCCTCGGCGGCGTCGAGCCGTACCGTCAGGGCGGTCAGCCGGCCCTCGGCGGTGGCCGCGGCCTGCCGCGCGGCGGTCAGGTCGGCGGTGAGGGCGTCGCGCTGCGCGGCCGTGGCGGTCAACTCCGCGCGCAGCCGGGCGGCCAGCTCGGCGGCCTCCTGCCGGGCGTCGTCGGCTTCGGCGGCGGCGACCTGGGCGCGGTCGCGGGCCCGGTCGGCCTGTTCCCGGGCCCGGGCCGCGTCGGCGGCCTCGGCGCGGGTCCGCGCGGCGTCGGCGCGGGCCTGGTCGATCTGGCGGCGTACGTCCTGCACCTCGGCCTGCCACCGTCCGGCCCGCTCGGTCGCCTCGGCGGCGGCCCGGGATCGGAAGAGCACACCTCAGAACTCCAGACACAACAAACCGCATCTCGTATGCCCACGAAAGAAAGAAAAAAGGAGGCGAGGGGGGTTGTGGGGT
>NZ_JBEXHY010000277.1:0-1100 GCF_040608295.1 Micromonospora sp. NPDC005197
GGCTCACCAAGCGGCCGGCCGAGCCGCGCGGGCTGGTCGCCGGCCTGTGGTTCCCGGCTCCCGAGCCCGAGCCCGAGCCGGCGGGGGAGCCGGCGGACGAGGACCCGTCCGTCGACCTGCGGCCCGCCCCGGCCCGGTAGCGGCCCGACCAGGGCGGCGGGCGCCTCTCGGCGCGGCCGGCGACAGTCAGGGTTTGGCGGCCCGGTACCAGGCGGCGGCACCGGGGTGCAGCGGCAGCGGCGCGGTGGCGATCGCCGAGCGGGGGCTCATCCGTCCCGCCGCCGGGTGCGCCGCGCCCAGCTCGGCCCGCCGCTCCATCAGCAGCCGGGTCACCTCCCGCACCAGCGGCTCCGGCAGGTCTGCCCGCACGATGAGGTAGTTCGGGTCGGCGACAGTGGTCACCGGGTTCATGCCGTACACCGAGCGGGGGATGTCCCGGGAGACGTAGACCTGGCCGTAGCGGGCGCGCAGCGGCTCCGTCCACTCACCGAGGTCCACGATCCGGGTGGCGCTGCGCCCGGCCAGCTCCTCGATGCCCCGCACCGGCAGACCGCCGGAAAAGAAGAACGCGTCGATACGCCCCGAGCGCAGGGCCGCCACCGAATCGTCCAGACCGAGCCGTTCCCGGCGTACCGCGTCGCCACCGAGCCGGGCCACCTCCAGCAGCCGGGTGGCGGTGATCTCGGTGCCGGAGCCGGGCGCGCCCACGGAGACCCGCCGGCCGCGCAGGTCGCCGATCGTGCGGACCGGCCCGCCGTCGGTCGTGACCAGGTGCAGCTGGTCGTCGTACACCCGCGCCACCGCGTCCACCGTCGGGCTCTGCGTCGGGCTGGCGGGCAGCACGTCGGCCTGGGTGAAGCCCAGCTCGGCTGCTCCGGAGCCGACCAGGCGGACGTTCTCCGCCGAGGCGGCGGTGATCACCACGCTGGCCCGTACCCCGGGCAGTTCCCGGTTGAGGATGGTCGCGAGGGACTGCCCGAACGCGTAGTAGACGGCGGTGGGGCTGCCGGTGGCGATCCGGATCGCCACCGCCGCCGCCCGCACGTCCCGCCAGCCCCCGGCGGTCCGCCCCCCCACCACCACCACATATCGGAATATCA
>NZ_JBEXHY010000278.1:0-1055 GCF_040608295.1 Micromonospora sp. NPDC005197
ACCTCGGGTTCGACCTCGGTGAAGATGCCCTTGCCGGCGAGCGCCCGCAGGGCGCGCAGCAGCGACGGGGCGTGCGCGCCGGTGGCCTCGGCCAGTTCGGCCACCGGCCGTGGCCCGTCGACGAGCTGGTCGGCGACGCCCAGCTCGGCGACCGCGCGCACGGTGAACGGCACGATGTAGTCGGCCAGCTCGGTCAGTCGGAACACCGACTCGATGTCGATCCGGGGTCGGCTCGGGGCCATCGATACCTCCTAGGGGGATGTCAGCTGCGGCCCGGCGGGACCGGCGGCGATCACGGTGAGCGTGGGCGTGGCGACGACCCGGTCCAGCCGCAGGCCGGCGCCGGCCAACAGGTCGACGAGGTCGTCGCGGGTGCGGTGCCGACCGCCGGTGAGCACCAGGGTGTGCAGGTCGACGAGCTTCGCGACGTCGAAGACATCGCCGGTGGGGATGATCGCTTCCAGCAGCAGCAGCCGGCTCCGCGGGCCCATCGCCGCGGCGATGCGGCGCAGGATGGCCGTGGCGTCGGCGTCCTCCCAGCCGGGCAGGATCGTCTTGAGCACGTACAGGTCGGCGCCGGCCGGCAGCGGGTCGAAGAAGCTGCCGGCCACGATCCGGCACCGGTCGGCCACCCCGGCCCGGGCGAGCAGAGCCGGCGCGGCGGCCACCACGTGGGGCAGGTCGAGCAGCGTGCCGTGCAGCTGCGGGCAGCGGCTGAGCAGGCCGGCCAGGAACGCGCCGTCACCGCCGCCGACGTCGACGACGTGGCCGGCCTGCGCCCACGGCCACGCCGGCAGCACGGTGCGCAGGTGCAGCCGGGTGAGGCTCGACATCCAGCGGTCGACGGCGAGGCTGTCGGCGGGGTGCCCGGCCAGGTAGGTCCAGTAGTCGGCGCCGTGGACGCGGGGGAAGGCGGCCTCCCCGGTGCGCAGGCACCGGGTGAGCCCGGCCCAGGCGCGCACGTCCGCGGCCATCAGGGGGTACGCGTCGCGCAGCGACAGCGGGTGGTCGGTGCGCAGCGGCTCGGCGAGCTTGGTCAGGCCGAACACCTCGGG
>NZ_JBEXHY010000279.1:0-1011 GCF_040608295.1 Micromonospora sp. NPDC005197
CCGACGCCGAGCTGCCGGCGCGTCCCGCGCCGTTCGGCCGGGCCGTCGGGCGCCGGCCCGGCCGCGACGCCACCCTGGTGGCGTACGGGCCGGCGGTGCCGGTCGCGCTGGAGGCCGCCGAGGCCGCCCGCGAGGAGGGCTGGGACCTGGAGGTGGTCGACGTGCGGACCATCGTGCCGTTCGACGACGCCACCATCACCGCGTCGGTCCGGCGGACCGGCCGGTGCGTGGTGATCCAGGAGGCGCCCGGGTTCGCGGGTGTCGGCGCGGAGATCGCCGCCCGGGTGCAGGAGCGCTGCTTCCACGCGCTGCACGCTCCGGTGCTGCGGGTGGCCGGGCTGGACATCCCGTACCCGGCGCCGATGCTGGAGCACACCCACCTGCCCGGCGTGGACCGGGTGCTCGACGCGGTGGCCCGGTTGCAGTGGGACGACCAGCCGGACCCGCGCTGGGCGGCGCAGGGCAGCGCGGCATGACCACCGTCGAGCGGACGCAGGTCTTCCTCCTGCCCGACCTGGGCGAGGGGCTGAGCGAGGCCGAGATCGTCGAGTGGCGGGTCGCCGTGGGCGACATCGTCACGGTGGACCAGAGCGTGGTCGAGGTGGAGACCGCCAAGGCGATCGTGGACGTGCCCTGCCCGTACGCCGGACGGGTCGTGACCCTGCACGGCGCGGCGGGTGAGGTCCGCCCGGTCGGCCAGCCCCTGATCACCATCGCGCCGCTGGACGGCGGCGACGAGCCCGCCGGGCACGCCACCTACCGCGAGGAGGAGCGTGCCGGCTCCGGCAACGTGCTGATCGGGTACGGCACCGGGCATGGCGGCGCGACCCGCCGTCGGCGGCGGCCCCGGCTTGCGCTGGCGCCCGAACCGGCCGACGCCGCCCCGGCCGGCGCTGTCCGGCCCGACGCGGTCCCGGCAGCCGGCGCCGGCCCGGCGGCGGACGAAGCGGCCCCGGTCGGTGGCAGCGCCCCCGTCGAAACGCGGTCGGCGAGCGCCCTGGTCATCTCGCC
>NZ_JBEXHY010000280.1:0-1004 GCF_040608295.1 Micromonospora sp. NPDC005197
GACACCCCGACATCACCGAACCCGAGTCGATCACCTCCACGCGGCCCGACCGCCACCGGATGATCGCGCTCGATCCAGGAAACAGGGGCCTCACCACGCGGGCGAGGCCACTACATCCAGGATCGAGCACGATCATGAAGGCCGGCGGGATTGTCCGCCGATCACCTGGGCCGGCCGGACAAGTCGGGTGGGACCGGCGTGGGACCGCGCCGGGTAGACCGGGGAGGTTCGACCGGGCCCGGGTCGTCAGGCGGGGTCTGCGGGTTTGGCTGCCTCACTGGCCTGGGCGTGACGTTCCAGCAGCCGCTGCCGGATCTCCTCCGGCGTGTACGCGCGCCGGCGCCGTTCGGCCCGCGCTATGACCACACCGGACGCCGCGACCCCGGCGAGGCCGGCGAGCCCGAGGACCTTCCACCACCGCATTCGTTGCCGCATCGGCCTAGGCTAGACCCTCATGAGCATCAGCCTGGATGAGGCCGTCGAGTTGACCCGCACCGGTGACGTGTGGGTGTTCCGGGGTCGTAGCGTGCCGGACCGGGCGATCCAGTTCACCACGAACAGCCCGGTCAACCACGTCGGGATGGCGGTGGTGCTGGACGACATGCCGCCGTTGATGTGGCACGCGGAGCTGGGCCGATCGTTGCCGGACCTGTGGTCGGGCACGCACCAGCGTGGTGTGCAGCTGCACGACCTGCGGGACGCGGTCTGCGTGTGGGCCAACCGGTACGGTCAGCGCGCCTGGCTGCGGCAGCTCGACCCGCCGGCGGACGGGGAGATGGAGCGGGCGGTGCTGCGGACCGTCGCGCGGTTGGACGGCACGCCGTTCCCGTCGACCGCCCAGTTGGCGTGGCGGTGGGTGCGCGGTCGGGTGCCGTCGCTGCCGGGCCCCGGCCGGGCCGCGCTTCGAGCCGTGTCGCGGGCCGCTCAGGCGACCTGGGCCGACCCGGCCGCTCCGGCCGCGTCGGAAACCCCGACCACCGGGGCCAATCCGGCCGCGTCGGGGC